>JAYTPS010000212.1:0-2231 GCA_043747155.1 Flavobacterium sp.
ATCAAAAACCGAAATACATTCTTCCATAACAATAACGTTTAAACTAGGCAAATATAAGTGAAAGAATTATTGAATTTTTAGTTTGAGATTTAAATTCTATAATTTTAATAATTTTTGTTTTATTTATTTTTTTAATTAATTATCGGTTTATGTTTAGTAAAATATTTTCGGTATGATTTTAGTTAGTGAAGTTTAATAATTCAACGAAATTTCATGAAATCTAAATTAAGAATTCGGCTTTTATCAATTTTTTCTTTTATTTTATTAATTGCGCCATTTTATGATTCTTGTAATGGAAATAGAATGATGAAAACGTCAGAGTTAAGTGAAGCTGTTGCTGATTTATCTATTGATGAGATTGATTCTATTCAATTTGAAGTTGATGATTCAAAAAAAAAAGCTTGTTTGGATTCTATAATTGAAAATAAAAGTGTTTTAACTGATGTTTACGAGTTTATAGATGATAATGATTCTGAAAGTGCTCTTGAATTTGCAAGTTTCAATTCAACTTATTTTGATCAGACTTTTGATGAGTTTGCTCAATCTGTATATAATGGAATAAATAAAAAGGATTTTAAAGGATTCTTTTTTGGACTAAAAAACCTTAGTTTCTTATTTATTGTTGTAATTACTTTGTTAGTTATTATCTTTTCATTTTCTGATAAAATAAGACTACAACAAAAATTTATTTTAGCAAATTTAACATTCTTAGTTATTACAATTTTTTGTATTTTTCTTGAAGGTTTATTTGAGACAATATATCAAATAAAATGGGGTTATTATATATTTATAATTATTCAAATTTCACTTTTCTATTTTCTTAATAAACATGAAATGAAATAGTTATTATAAATTAAAAGAATTAAAAAGGATAACCAATACCAATATTTAATATTAAATTATCTTTTCTCCAAGCGCTATTTCCAAAATTTACTTCATCTAAAACCCATCTATTTCCTTCTGCTAAAAAAGGTTTTCTTATAGGAAAAGCTAAATCAGTTCTTACTACTAAAAATGAAAAATCAAATCGTAATCCAACACCAACACCAACTGCAATTTCGTCTAAAAACTTTGATGAAAATTGCGAACCAGGTTTGTCAGTATCATTATTTAAAAGCCATATATTTCCAGCGTCTAGAAACAATGCACCATTTATAAATCTATAAATATTAGATCGTAATTCGGTATTAAATTCTAATTTAACATCGCCAGATTGATCTGGTAAAAAAGCCAAATTTTCATTTGTGCCATCAAAAGTTCCTGGACCAAGTGAACGAGAACGAAACGCTCTTAAACTATTAGTTCCACCAATAAAAAATTGTTTGCTAAAAGGAATTTTATCAGAATTTCCATAAGCAAACGCAACGCTACCAATAATTCTACTACATAATTGCGAGTTTTTACTAATTCTTAAATTGTGTTTAAATTCATTTTGAATTTTCAAATACTGACTAAACGGAATTCCAAAAACATTAATTGTATCACCTTTTTTAACATTCGCTCCAGTAGCCAAACCAACAATATTTCCAGAAAAATCAATACTTCCTTTATAGAAAATAGTATTTTTTAATCTTTTTTTCATTGTGTTTGTATAAGTAAATGTGTAAGTTGGTCCAAATATTAATTGCTTTTCTACAACGTTTTTCAATGATTGATTATTTTCTGCTTGTTGATTGTATAAATCGGAAATATTTTGCGGACTAGAATATGTAATTTCAGTAACATTAAATTGATGTTCTTTTCTCTCATTTTCTTTCCATGAATATCCAAATGCTCCTTTAAATGTTTGTAAAGAATATAATTTTAATCTGTTTTGAAATTCATAACCCAATGTAGCTTTAGTTCTTGGTACAAATCCGCTTGACGATACAAATATAAAAGGCGAAATTATTCTAGGCCAAATTAAATTAGCTTCTGTACCAAATCTATATACATTAAATCCATTATTGTCGCCACCAAGTTGCACTTCAATTCCTCCAAATGCTGAAATACTTAACATTTCTGCACCTCGAAAAGTGTTTCTATTGCTCCAATTTATATTTAACTCGGTTCCTGTAAAATTGGCAGAATTAGTTTTAGCCAAAATTTCTACTCGAAAAGATTTTCTAGGCAATGGTGTTAAATAATAGTAGGCGTCAAGATAATTGCCAAGTGTATCTGAAACTACAAACTGGTTTTTTACAAATTTAAAAGTTCCCAAAGTTACCAATCTGTTCAACGATAAATTATGA
>JAYTPS010000213.1:0-3753 GCA_043747155.1 Flavobacterium sp.
TGTCCCGGAATGTAATAAAAATTATTATCTCTTGCATATTCAACATTCACATTATCATCAGCTCCAAAATCTATAATTCCAACAGGATTATTCTTTCCTTCATATTTTCTAGCAATATGATTGGGAACAATATCAATTAATAATTTCAATCCGTTTTTGTGAGTTCTTTCAATTAAAGCTTCAAATTCTTGCAATCTATTAGCTGGATTAACTGCCAAATCTGGATTTACATTATAATAATCTTTCACTGCATAAGGCGATCCTGCACGACCTTTTACAACCTCAGGATCATCATTAGAAATTCCAAATTTTGTATAATCATTTACCAATGCGTGATGCGGAACACCTGTGTACCAAATATGTGTAACTCCAAGATTTTTAATTTCGGTTAATGCTTTATCTGTAAAATCATTAAATTTTCCAACTCCATTTTCTTCAATTGTCCCCCAAGGCACATTGTTAGTATTGGTATTTCCAAATAATCTTGTAAAAACTTGATAAACTACTTTTTTCTTTTCCACAACGGCAACTTTTTTGGTTTTAGATTTATATTTAGTTTTTTTTATTTGAGCATTGGCTGATAATGTTAAACCAATTAGTGCTAGCAAAAGAATTTTTTTCATAATTATGGTGTTTATTCACTAAGCAACAAATATAAAAATTTGAAACTCATTTCTAACATGTAATAAAAAAATCTTAATAATTATATGAGTTAACTCTATTTTCATAAATTTGCTTCAAAACTATATTCCTTGAAAAAACATATCTTATTTATTATCATAATTCTTTTTGGATTTTCGATTGCAGTTGCACAAGAAGCAAGTAAAATAATAATTGAAAATTCAGATTTTTCAGATCTTAACGAAATTGAACTTCCAGGTGCTTTTTTACTTACCGGAAATGTTCGTGCTGTTCATGATGGTGTAGTTTTAACTTGCAATAAAGCTTATTATTATAAAAATGAAAATTATCTAAAAGCATTTGGCGATGTTCAAATGGTTCAAGGTGATACATTGTTTATGAACAGTAAATATGCCGAGTATAACGGAAATGTAAAACAAGCTTTTGCTACAGGAAATGTTTTTTTGCGTTCACCAGAAATGTCATTAGTAACTGATACTATAAACTTTAACAGAGTAAGTCAAGAAGCATATTACAATTCTTATGGAACAATAATTAATAAAGAAAATACCTTAAAAAGTAAATCTGGCAGGTATTATGTAAACCAAAAAAAATATAAATTTTTAACCGCTGTAACCATAACAAATCCGCAATATACAATCAAATCTAATCACTTAGATTATTATACCAATTCAGGTCATTCCTACCTTTTTGGTCCGTCAACAATTACTAGTAAAGAAAATTTTATTTACACCGAAAAAGGATTTTATGATACCAAGAAAAATAAAGCTCATTTTGTAAAAAAATCTTACATAAAATACAACGACAGATTAATAAAAGGAGATAGTTTATTTTATGATAGAAACAGAGAATTTGCATCAGCAACAAGAAATGTAAAAATTACAGATTCCATAAACAAAGCAATAATAAAAGGACATTATGGCGAAGTTTATAGAAACAAAGATTCACTTTTTATTACTAAAAGAGCATCAGTTCGATATTTAATAGAAAAAGATTCAATGTTTATTCACGGAAAAAAAATAGTAGTAACAGGAAAAGAAGGGAATAGAATCGTTCGTGGTTATAACAATGTAAGATTTTTTAAAACCGATATGAGTGGAAAATGCGATTCTATACATTCTGACCAAAAAAGTGCATTAACACAACTTATAGGAAAACCAATTCTTTGGAACAATGAAAACCAAATGACTGGAGATGTTATGCATTTGATTGGAAATAATAAAACCGAAAAACTTGATTCGTTAAAAGTTTTAAATAATGCATTTATAATTTCTAAAGACAGTATTGGAAATGGTTTTAACCAAGTAAAAGGACAAAATCTTTACGGAAAATTTAAAGAAAACAAACTCAACGAAGTCGATGTTGTTAAAAATACCGAGGTAATTTATTACATGCGAAATGATCAACAAGAGTTAATTGGAATCAATAAAAATGTTAGTAGTAGAATTAACATGATAATTGATGAAAACAGTAAAATTGAAACCATAACATTTTTTAAAGAAGTAGATGGCGATATTTATCCCGAAAAAGATTTACCCGAAAATGCACGTAAACTTCGAGGATTTATTTGGCGTGGCGATGAAAGATTAAAAAGTAAAGAAGATATTTTTCCGCCAGAAGAAGACCAATTCCAATCTAAAGCCGAAAAAGAAAAGAAAGCAGAAATGACTCTTGATGATGTGCCAATGGAAATTCGTAAAGAAACATTGGAATATGACAAGAAAAATCCACCATTAAAAAGTATTAAATAATTCAAAAAATTATTTTTCATTTTTAGAAATACTTTTTAAAATATAATTTTTAACTTGAATCAAGATTTCCTAAAATACCAAGCACAAACATCACCATATCCGTTGGGTATAGAAATCTCGCATGCCTTAGGTTCCTATATTTATGACACAAACAATAAAAAATATTTAGATTTTGTTGCTGGTGTATCAGCTTGTTCACTTGGACATCAAAACAAGCGTGTTAACGATGCAATAAAAAATCAATTGGATAAATATTCTCATGTTATGGTTTATGGAGAATATTCTCAAAGTCCTGCGGTAAATTATTGTAAATTATTGGTTGAAAATTTACCTTCAACATTAAACAAAGTTTATCTTGTAAATTCAGGAACCGAAGCTTGCGAAGGTGCATTAAAATTGGTTAGAAGAGTTACAGGTAGAAGTCAATTAATTTCTTGCCACAAAGCTTATCATGGTAATACAATGGGTTCAATGAGTGTTATGGGTTTTGAAGAACGAAAACAAGTTTTTCGTCCATTAATTCCAGATGTCGATTTTATTACTTTTAATAACGAAGATGATATTCAAAAAATAACCACCAAAACTGCTGGAATTATTTTAGAAAGTATTCAAGGTGGCGCAGGATTTATTCAACCTCAAAATAATTTTCTTGCCAAAATAAAAAAACGATGCGAAGATGTTGGAGCATTACTGATAATTGATGAAATTCAACCTGGATTTGGTCGCACCGGAAAATTATTCGGATTTGAAAACTATAATGTAATTCCCGACGTAATTATTATCGGAAAAGGAATGGCTGGCGGAATGCCTTGTGGTGCTTTTGTTGCCAACGAAAAACACATGGATTTACTTAGTGATAATCCAAAACTTGGTCACATAACAACCTTTGGTGGTCATCCTGTCATTGCGGCAGCTTGTCTTGCAACATTGCAAGAAGTGATTGAAAAAGACTATGCTAACTTGTCATTAATTAAAGAAAAAATATTCAGACAACTTTTGGTACATCCTTTGATTAAAGAAGTTAGAGGAAAAGGATTAATGCTTGCTGCAATGACAAGCAATTCTGAAATAACAAATAAAGTAATATTGAGATGTCAAGAAAAAGGATTAATTTTATTTTGGTTATTATTTGAAGTAAAAGCAATTAGAATTACACCACCATTAACAATTTCAGAAGACGAAATTCGTGAAGGTTGCAAGATAATTTTAGAAGTTATGGATGAAATAAATAAGGAAAATCAATAACTATAAAAAAATTATTACATAAAAAACCAATAGCGTCCAAAACGATTTAAAAAAGAAAGGAAGTTTTTAACTCAAAGATTACCTTTGAGGTTGACCAAAAAACCATCCTTTCTCA
>JAYTPS010000214.1:0-3998 GCA_043747155.1 Flavobacterium sp.
TCATAATCTACAGGAACATCGTAAGAAATACTATCTTCAAATCTCATTTTTAAAAGATTCATATACGTTTTTGCAAATGCTAATTCCTCTTGAACTGAAACTAATTCTTTGTCTTTTTGTTCCAAGACATATCTGTAAACCTTTGATAATGAAGTGGTAAATTTTTGAGCATTACCTGGATTTTCTTCTATCAAAGAACTCAAAACATTTAAACTATTAAAAAGAAAATGTGGATCTATTTGATTTTTTAAACTTTCTAATTGCGCGTTGGCTGTACCAGCAATAATTTTTTGTTCTTTAAGTTTATTTTCTTGATAAAATTTATACAGATAAATTATATGTACAATTGAAATTACAATAAATGTAAATACAGATGCAACAATGTAATTACCTGCTTTTTCATTTCTTATAAAATTTAAAAATGATTTATTTTTTATTACAACTTCTTCAAAAATTCTTAGTAAAAAAATTACTGTAAGAGAAACTACAAAAGATAATGCAAAACCAATAAAAATTCTTTTTTTAGAAAACCGTTCGTCTTTAAAAACTTTATCAAGATAAATAAATAATGAAGTATTGGTAATATGTAAAGAGACGGTGTAGAGTAATGTGTATAAAAATCTTATACCTAAATTTTCATTAAATTGTAAACTTACACCATTTAAAACATTTATTAATGTGATAATAAAAAAGATACCAAATCCTATTAGAAATGCTCTTGGAAATTCTTTTATGTATCTATTTTTCATTGTTGTTTTAGTGATTAATTTACAATATAATTTAAAAATTATTTACATTCTTTTAATGCTTGTTGCGCTCTATCTAAACCCCAAGTTGGATGAAAAGGTGTTTCTGGCTTAAATTTAGCAAATAACTCAATAGACTTAGCAACTTGCTCACACATTGGTTTGGTATCTGTTCCCCAATATTGTGCACCACCAATTTCAAAATCGGCTTTTCCGAAAACTGCTCTTGGGTTTTCTGGAGCTAAAGCTAATGCTTTTTCATACAATTCAATTGTTGGCGCGGCAAGTTTCATTCCGTTGGTCATTGGATCTTGAACTATCCATGCTGTATTTATCAAAGCTTGCAAAATAAAAATTTCAGGATTATTTTGTGTTAATAATGTTGCCGAATCTAATGCTGTTTGCGCTTTGTTAATTAAAGCCGAAGCATTTTTACTGTTAACAGAATTAAAAGCTTCGGTAGTATTTACTAAAGCTACATAGTAATTAGGCAACCAATTGGCTTTTTCTGCAGCAGCAATTCTTTCAAATAATGCTGAAGCTTCTGTTGCATTGCCTTCTCTCCAAGTAGTTAGTGCTTTTCCCATTCCTTGTTCAAATTGTTGCGCATTAGCTGATAAAACTGTTGTTAAAAACAGTACGACTGTTGTGATAATTTTTGTCATGATTTTGTTTTTTAATTAGTGTTATTTTTTTATTATTTTATAGTGTAAATTTAGTTTGATAAATAGTATTGCAAAACTATTACTTACTGAACTGTAGAATTTTATAGATGAAATGTAATTATTAGGTAAATTATAAAAAACTATTACAAATTCTTTAAATGATTGTCTTTTTTAGTATCACTTATTGTCCAAAAGAAACCAACAAAGAAAAATCTATCCGCGGTTGGTGTAATTTCCTTTCTTTGAAAAACATTATTTGTGTCTGGCGAATTAGCATATTCATATCCAAAAACATTTTGGGTACCAAGAATATTATTTACAGAAAAATATATAATTTTTTGTGGTGATAATAAATAAGCCCAATTGAAACTTAAATTGTTATACATCTTGGTTTTAGAATTCATAAAAACAGTTTCATTAGGATTATCATACGGTCTACCGGAGTTGAATGAATGGGCAAATCCAATTTGCGATTTCCAATCACTTATCCAATATTTAGTTACAATCGAGAGGTTGTTTTTAGCCACAAAACTTGGAGTTACAGAACTAGTATAATTTTTATAAACACGTTTTGTATCAATATAGGAGTAGGAAACCCAATATTCTAAATTTTTAAATGTTTTTCCATCCCTCCAAAAAATGTCTAAACCTTTAGCATATCCAAATCCGTTGTTAGAAAAATTACTGTTAAACATAGACGTTTCCGTATCATATTTTACCAAATCTTTATAATTTTTATAATATAATTCACTTCTAAAAGTGCGTTTGTCTTTGTTATACTGATAATTCAAAATATAGTGTGCTGCTTTTTCATTAATAAAATTAGAGGTGTATTTTAAATAATCTGCTTTTGGTGATTGCTCAAATTCGCCATAAGCAAATGAAAACTGACTAGATTTACTAACTTTATATCCAATTGATGCTCTTGGTGAAATTGCAGATTCATTTAACAAATCATTATTAAAAATTCTAAATCCAGTTTTTATTGCTAATTTTTTAGAAAAGAAAATGTCAGCTTCTGCAAATGCCGCAATAATATTCGAATTATAACCACTCTTGAAAGTTGAATTGAAGTTTTCATCAAATTTTGTATTAAAATAATCAGCTCCAAACGATACTTTTATTTTATCGGTTATTGTTTTTCTTAATTTTAATTTTAAGTGAGAAGCATATTCTGTATTATTAACTTTATCTAAATCTAATCCTATTTTATTATTTCCAATTCCGTAACTTAAACCTGAAGTTAACTGCCAATTGCTGCCAAAACTTCCTTTGAAAGAGGTATTAAAATAAAAATTATTGTTCTTTAAGTCAACTCTAGTTTTTGCAACTGAATTTATACTTTCTTGATTCAAATCAAATCTTGATGCGTCGAATGCAGCATACACTTTTATCAATCCACGATTTGTTTTACAACGATATACGGTTTCACCAGATAAAGACTGAAATGGTTTGTTCCAATCAACATTTTGAGGAATTATAAATTGATATGGAGATAAATCAATAAATGCAGTATTAACAGTTAACGAACTTTTTTTCAATTTTTGTGTATTTGCAAATCCCAATCCAACTGTCATTAATGAAATATCAGTTTTTTCTTCGGTTGCTTCATCGGTTGTGTTTAGTAAAAGTACACTCGAAAGTGCTTCACCATATTCGGAAGAATAACCACCTGTAGAAAAAGACATTCCACTAAACAGAAAAGGAGAAAATCGACCTCGAGTTGGTAAGTTTTGTGTAGATGATCCATATGGTTGCGCCACTCGAATTCCGTCAACATAGGTTTGAACCTCATCCGATTCGCCACCACGAACATACAATCTTCCGCTTTCGCCAACAGTTTGAGTTCCTGGCAAAGTTTGCAATGCAGCAACAATATCTCCATTAGAACCAGCTGTTGTTACAATATCTAAAGGTTTTAAAACAGTGACCTTGGCTTTATCACTAGCATCAAAAGTTCCAGCATTAATAACGACCACATCTAATGTATTTATACTTTCTTTAATTTTAAATACTTTGTTTTGATAGGTTTCAATTGTAATTGTTGCTTTAAGGGTTTCATAAGAAAGAAAACTAATTATTAAAATTTTACTTCCTTTTTCAGTGGTTGTAAATGTAAATTCACCTTTATCATTTGAAGTTGTACCATCATAAGTTCCTTCAATAAAAATATTTGCACCAATAATTGGATTGTTTTTTTCATCTATTACTTTTCCTGAAATTTTATTTTGAGAAAAACTTATAACAGATTGAAATAAGATTAAAATTGTAATTATTGTTTTCATAATAGTTTGTTTTTGATGAAGTAAAATTGTTACAACTATTTTTTAAATAAAATTTGTTTTTTCTGAATTGTTAATTTTTATGGATGAACTGTAAATAATTATAAAAATTTTAATTCAAACTAACCTTAGTTGAACTTCGTATATTAGTTTATGAATAAAATAAAAACATTACTACTGGGAGTTTTAACATCTCCTTTATTTCTATTTGGTCAAAAAATAGATAACATGGCATCGTTTAGAGATATAAAAAATGAGTCTTATTTTAGATTTAATTATGATAATGATTACTTTGCATCCACCGA
>JAYTPS010000215.1:0-2544 GCA_043747155.1 Flavobacterium sp.
TTAAAAATAATTTTAATTTAAATTATGAAATTATTTTTGATACTGATTCATTTTCAAATCTTGAAATTATTGATTTTATGATTAAAAATAAATCTAAAAACACCACATTCAAAAATTATATTTCTAGTTCAAATTTTATAATTGGTAGTAATAATGCAAACGATATGGGTCAAATAATAATTTGTGAAAATTAGTGCAAATCGCGTTTTCTTTTATTAATTTTGCAAGCGAAATACAAAAACACAACTTTAGTTTATATATATGGCAAAGTTTGAATTAAAACTTCCTAAAATGGGAGAAAGTGTTGCAGAAGCAACAATTACAAATTGGTTAAAAAACGTTGGCGAATCTATTGCTGTTGATGAAGCAGTTCTAGAAATTGCTACTGACAAGGTTGATAGCGAAGTTCCAAGTGAAGTTTCGGGAATTTTAACTGAACTATTATTTCAAGTAAACGATGTAGTTAAAGTTGGTCAAACCATTGCAATTATAGAAACAGAAGCTAATTCAATAACGGCAGAAACTTCTAAAGTAGAATCTGCACTAGTTACTGTAACTGAGGTTGCTAAAACTGTTGAAGCAGCTATAGAAACTGCTGCTCCAGTCGATTTTTCAGCATCAGATAAATTCTTTTCGCCATTAGTAAAAAATATTGCTAAAGAAGAAGGAGTTTCAGTTGCAGAATTAGAAAGTATTTCTGGTTCAGGAAAAGATAAACGAGTAACTAAAGAAGATATTTTGAAGTTTGTCGAAATCAGAAAGCCGAAAGTTGGAAGTCAACCGGTTCAAACTGTTAATTCTGTTGTTACACCTGCAACCCAAAACCTACAATCTATAACACAAGCAGTTCCAGTTTCTGTTAATGGTGGAGACGAAATTATTGAAATGGACCGAATGAGAAAACTTATTTCGGGTTATATGATTGCTTCGGTGCAAACTTCTGCTCACGTACAATCGTTTATAGAAGTTGATGTTACCAATATTGTTAAGTGGCGAGAAAAAGTAAAAGTTGCTTATGAAAAACGTGAAGGCGAGAAATTAACGTTCACACCAATTATGATGGAAGCTGTTGCCAAAGCTTTAAAAGATTTCCCAGGAATGAATATTTCTGTAGATGGCGATTATATTATTAAAAAGAAAAATATAAATCTTGGAATGGCTGCTGCATTACCAAACGGAAACTTAATTGTTCCAGTTATTAAAAACGCCGATCAATTAAACCTTGTTGGAATGGCTAAAGCTGTAAACGATTTAGGAAATCGCGCCAAAGCAGGAAAATTAAAACCAGACGACACTCAAGGTGGAACTTATACTGTTACAAATGTTGGAACTTTTGGTTCAGTTTTTGGAACGCCAATTATTAATCAACCACAAGTTGGAATTTTAGCTCTTGGAGCAATAAGAAAAGTACCAGCAGTTATAGAAACTCCAGAAGGAGATTTTATTGGAATTAGACAAAAAATGTTTTTGTCACACAGTTATGATCATAGAGTTGTAGATGGAGCACTTGGAGGAAGTTTTGTAAAAAGAGTCGCAGATTATCTTGAAGCTTTTGATGTAAATAGAGAATATTAAAAGTTAAGTTTTTATTAAACTGACTTTGGCATAAATTAATAAAATAGAATTTAAAAAGGTGTTCGCAAACTATATTGCGAACACCTTTTTAGTTTTAATCATCTTTAATTGTGATTACTACATCATCATCAAATTTGTATTCACCTTTTTTGTAAATTTCTTTATTAGGTAATACAACTTCGTATGTATAAATGCCTTTAGGTAATATAAAAAGGCATTCTTTTCCATCTTTTTGAATAACGAGTTCTTTTTTAATTTCGTCACCATCTTCATTTTTACCTACTATTCTAAATGTTATTTTGTCAACAAGTTTATTTTTGACACAAACACTTTCAATGATTTTACTCTCAGAACTATTACCTCTAGAAGTTTTAAAAATACTTAAACCACTTAAAAATATTTCGCTGCATTTTATTGCTGTTTGTATATCAGATTGTGAGAGCATTATAGTTGGAAAAAGAAAAATTATTATGAATTTTACTTTCATTATTTGTATAATTAACAATTAATTTCTTAGAACTACATAATAAAATACATTGTTTAAAAAAAAACATAAATCAAGGCGCAATGAAAGTAGTATATGAAGTGCATCCTATCCTTGTCTCTCCATTTATTAAACAATTTGGATTATCTCCGCAAAGCCAAACTCTTTTTCCTTCCATGGTATAAACATTTGGATTACAATTTTGATCTCCAACACAAGTTAAATAAATTAATTCAAAATTGTCATTATTTTTTTTAACATCTAAATTTAAATATAACGATTCGCCATTTTTAACAAGCCATCTACAAGTTTTAATTTCATTTTTAAAATCTGATAACATTACATAGTAGAAAGAATTTTTTTTTTCACCTATTATATTTTGTTTCACTATTTCAACTTTATCATATTCGATTTTTGAATCAGCTGAAAAAATACTTTTACTTATACCAGTTTTGAAATTCAGAGTATCAAACTTAAATTCAAAG
>JAYTPS010000216.1:0-4290 GCA_043747155.1 Flavobacterium sp.
GCTTTACCAGCTTTAGTTTTGTTAGAATCTATTGGCATAGTTTCTCCGAAACCTTTAGATGATAATCTAGAAGAAGCAATTCCTTTTTCGATTAAATAATCTTTAACTGCTGCAGCTCTGTTATCAGATAACGTTTGGTTAGCAGCGTCTTTTCCATCACTATCAGTATGACCTTCTAATGAGAAATTAGAGTTAGGGTATTCTTTCAAAATAGCTGTAATAGCTTCTAATACTGGGTAAGTTTGTTTTTGGAATGAAGACTTGTTAGTATCAAATAAGATAGTTTTTGCATAGTCATTCAATCTTTTCATAACTTCGTCAGAAACTTCAGGACAACCTTTGTTAGCCACTGTACCTTTAACGTCTGGACATTTATCATCTTTGTCATAAACTCCATCTCCGTCTTTATCTGGCCAAGGACAACCTGCATTTTCTTTTGGACCTTTAACTGTAGGACATTTGTCATCTTTATCAGTAACACCATCGCCATCAGTATCAGGACAACCAGCTAATGATTTTAAACCAAATACTTCAGCACAAGCGTCATCTTTATCAGCAACACCATCGCCATCAGTATCAGGACAACCGTTCATTTCTACAGTTCCAGCTTCTGTTGGACAACCGTCTTTACTATCTTCAATTCCGTCGCGATCAGTATCAGGACAACCGTTGAAAGCTTTAATCCCAGGAACATCGATACAAGCATCATCTTTATCATAAATTCCGTCACCATCAGTATCTTTAGCTCCAAACTTGAATGTAAGACCTAAAAAGTGTTGCATGTGAGTTGGAATAGATGTTGCATTTTCTCTTGAATCAAAAGAATATTTGTAAGAAGATGTCCAAGAAAGACCAACTTGTTTAGTTAACCAAAGAGTTAAACCTAGACCAGCATTTACAGTTCCGCCTTTTCCATCGTCACCTAACCAAGTATAACCTCCACCAACATGAGCAGAAGGATCGATTACTTTAGAACCTATTAAGTTCATCATGCTGTATTTTACAGCTCCATCAACTGCGTAATAGTTTAAATCACCAGGATTTACAACCACGTAGTCTGCGTTTCCAACTCTTTCATTAACAAATCTTGTGATTTTGTTAACTGATCCAGTTACTCCGAAAGAGAAATTGTCACCAACGCTTCTTGATACATTTACATAAGATACAGATGGAAGAATATTCCAATATCTTTGAGCATCAAAATATTGAGAAAATTGATCCTCAATTTTAGAAGCAGCACTTACTCTACCTCCATCTACTGCGTTTGCACCAAACCCAATAGCCCATTTGTTGTTACTATCTTGTGCTTGAGAACTTAATCCTAATAGCATCAATAAAGCAAATAATTTGTTAAGATGTTTCATACTTAATTTTGTTAGATTATAAAGATATAATGAAGCAAAAGTAATACGTATAAATGAATTATCAAAATGAAAATGTTAAAATATGGTAATTATATAAACATTCATCAAAAAAATACAATTGTAGGAGTTATATTAAATAATGTTTAAATTCCTTGCAACTTCTGTAAATGCTAGTATTGCTTTGTCTAAATGCTCTTTAGAATGTGCTGCAGAAAGTTGCACTCTAATTCGAGCTTTATCTTTGGGAACAACTGGAAAAAAGAAACCAATAACATATATTCCTTTTTTCAATAATTCATCTGCCATTACTTGTGAAAGCTTTGCATCATAAAGCATTACAGGGACAATTGCAGAATCTCCATCAATAAAATCGAATCCTGCTTTTCGTAAACCTTCTTTAAAATAATTGGTGTTCCATTCTAGTTTATCACGTAAAGTTGTATCTCTTTTTAATAGTTCGAAAACTTTTATAGATGCACCTACAATCGCTGGAGCTAATGAGTTAGAAAATAAATATGGTCTTGAACGTTGTCGTAAAATTTCTACGATTTCTTTTTTGGCAGTGGTATATCCACCCATTGCTCCGCCAAGTGCTTTTCCTAAAGTTCCAGTAATTATGTCAACTCTTCCCATTACTGCTTTTGCTTCAAGTGTTCCTTTTCCTGTTGCGCCAATAAAACCTGCAGCGTGACATTCGTCAACCATAACTAAAGCGTCATATTTATCTGCTAAATCACAAATTTTATCTAATGGTGCAACTAAACCATCCATAGAGAAAACGCCATCGGTTACAATTAGTTTGAATCTCCTGTTTTCGGCAGTTGCTTTTATTAATTGTTGTTCTAAATCTTCCATATTAGAATTTTCATAACGATAACGTGCTGCTTTACACAAACGAACACCATCAATTATTGATGCGTGATTTAGAGAATCTGAAATTATGCAATCTTCTTCGCCCAATAATGGTTCAAAAACTCCGCCATTGGCATCAAATGCTGCTGCATATAAAATGGTGTCTTCTGTTCCATAAAATTCGGCTATTTTTTTTTCTAATGTTTTATGTATGTCTTGAGTTCCACAAATAAACCGTACTGATGACATTCCGAATCCGTGAGAATCTAATGCATCTTTCGCAGCTTGAACCACTTCTGGATGTGATGATAATCCTAAATAATTATTAGCACAAAAATTTAAAACAGTTTCTCCATTTACTATAATTTCTGCACCTTGAGGCGAAGTTATTACGCGTTCTTTCTTGAAAATTCCGTTTTGTTCTAATGTGTTTAGTTCGTTTTGCAGGTGTTGTTGAATTTTTCCGTACATATGTTTTAGTTTGTAGTTTTTTGTTTATGGTTTGTGGTTTTGCGTATTTATTGATTAATTGAAATTTTATTCTTAACTTTTCTCACTTCCAACTTCTATCTTCACACTTCCATCTTTCTAAGATTTTCTACAAATTTACAACTTCAATTTCTTCTCCTATATATATGAGTGCTTTTTTAACAACTTTATAACCCATTTTTTCTATAGCATTTTGATAATTTTCTAGTTGTGTCTTATATTTAAGTTGATGAACTCCTGTTTTATAATCTAATAAATAAATTTCATTGGCTTTTGTAAGCACCATTCTGTCTGGTTTAACTATATTTCCTTCTTTTTGAATAATTGTTTTTTCGTTTAAAATTTTATTTTCTTTTGAAAAAAATAATTCTAACTCTTTATGATTTACAATTTCATTAATGGTTTTTAAAACTTCTTCTTTTTGAGATGTTACAATTAATCCGTTTTCTATTGCTTTTGTAATGGCTAAATCTTTATCGTTTTTTGTTTCAATATAAGATAGAATTTTGTGAAGGATGTTTCCGTATTCAATAGCTTTTTGCTGAAGTGTATTCCACATTACGCTTTCTCTTTGTGCAATTTTTATGTTTTTAGGATTTAATGTTGCTTCAAGCTGAGGAACAATTTCTGTAGTATCAATTTCTTCTTTAGATTTAGATAATTTATCTGATGATCCAAATTCATATTCTAATTTATTTTCATCAAAACCTTTATCTTCTAAAAATTTTATAAAAAATGAAGCCATATTATTAGGATAATTTCCGTCTTTATTCTTTGAAACTAAACCAGAAATAATATGCAATTGTTCTTCGGCACGAGTTAATGCAACATACAAAATATTAGTGTTGTCTAGTAAATCTTCTTGTTTTTTCTCGTTGTAAATTAGCGAGGCATCTTCGCCATACTCTTCTACTTTACTACTTTTATCTACTAAAACTTTGGGTAAACCAATAATTTGTTCATCGGCATTTAACCACATTTTTTGTTTTGGCGCTTTGGTGTAATCTTCTTCTGCAAATGGAAAAATAACTACTGGAAATTCTAAGCCTTTAGATTTATGAATGGTCATAATTCGAACAGCATCGTTTCCTTCTGGCGATGGAATGCTCAATTTATGAGAATTATTATCCCAATAATATAAAAAATCTGAAATTCCTGCTTGCTTTTTTAAATCATGTTCTAGAATTAAATCTAAGAAAAATTGAATGTAGGCATTCCTGTTTTTTAGTATAATAATTTTAGAAATAATAATTTCTACCGCTTCATAAAGTGATTTTTTTCTTATGTTTTTAAAAGAAAAATCTATATCATATTGAAGCAACCAATCATGAAATTCGTCTTCATTTTTACATTCCATTCCTAGAAAAATAAAATCATGAATTGGAAGTTTTTCTTGATGGTTTTTGGCTAAATAATAAAGAAAATTAGCTTTAGATTCTAAGTCAGAATTATTTTTTAAATATCGCAATATATCGATAATACATTTAACATCAGATGATGCACCAAGCATTAGACTTTCTGAGGATAAAATTGGAATTCCATTCTCTGTTAAATAGTTAGCAATTGCTGTTCCGTGTGCTTTTTT
>JAYTPS010000217.1:0-8993 GCA_043747155.1 Flavobacterium sp.
TAGAGTTTTAGGAAAATTAGCAGAAATTCGTGATAGCGGAATTCCAATTTATTTCTTTGTAGGTAATCACGATTTATGGATGAATGATTATTTCCAAAAAGAATTAAACATTCCTGTATATCATATCAATCAAGAATATACGTTTAACAATAAAACCTTTTTAATAGGTCATGGCGACGGAAAAGGTCCAGGAGATAAAGGTTACAAACGAATGAAAAAAGTTTTTGTTCATCCTTTTTCGAAATGGTTATATAGATGGCTTCACCCAGATATTGGAATGAAATTGGCTCAATATTTATCTGTAAAAAACAAACTTATTTCTGGCGATGAAGATGTAAAATTTCTTGGCGAAGAAAACGAATGGTTAGTTCAATATTCAAAACGTAAACTAGAAACTAAACATTATAATTATTTAATTTTTGGACATCGTCATTTGCCAATGGTTTTAAAAGTTTCAGAAAACTCAGAGTATGTAAATCTTGGCGATTGGATTGGCTATTTTACCTATGGTGTTTTTGATGGTGAGAATTTTGAGTTGAAAACTTTTTCTAAATAATTATCTTAAATCTTTCATACGTAGCTGCAAACTAACATTTCCATTAAATTCATTTTCATCAATACAATAAACAGCTTCAAATGGGTTTTGGTTTTTTACTAGTTCCAATTTATTGCCTAATCCAAAACCAATTGCTCCAAAGCTCGCTGAATTAGTTTGTTTTACATACAATTTTAAATGTTCATCGTCTTTTCCTAAAGGTTTTGCATAACCTGTATCTTTTATATTTTTAGAAAGAAAAACTGGCATCATATTTTGTGGTCCAAAAGGTTCAAACTGGCTTAAAATTCGAATCATTTTTTCGTTAATATCGGATAGTTCAATTTCAGCATCAACCGATATTTCAGGTATTAACAAATCGGGATGAATGGTTTTTTTAACTTCTTCTTCAAATGCATTTTTAAAATTTTCATAATTCTCTGGCAATAAAGTCATTCCTGCAGCATACATGTGTCCGCCAAATTGTTCAAGATGTTCAGAACAAGCTTCAAGAGCATTATAAACATCAAAATCTTTTACAGATCTAGCTGAAGCAGCAAGTTTATCACCACTTTTTGTAAACACAATTGTTGGTCTGTAATAGGTTTCTGTTAATCGTGAAGCCACAATTCCTATAACACCTTTGTGCCAATTTTCGTTGTAAACAACAGTTGTAAATTTTTCTTTTTCGTTATTTTCATCAATTTGCGAAAGCGCTTCAATGGTAATTCTTTTGTCTAAATCTTTTCTGTCAATATTATAACCTTCAATTTCTGAAGCAAATTGTTCTGCTTGTTCTAAATCATATTCTGTTAACAGTGAAACTGCTTCGTTACCATGTTTTATTCTTCCGGCAGCATTTATTCTTGGTGCAATAATAAAAACAACATCGGTAATCGTTAATACTTTTTTCTTCACATTTTGAATGAGTGCTTTTATTCCTGGACGCGGATTTGTATTAATAACTTCTAATCCAAATTTGGCTAAAACTCTATTTTCACCAGTCATTGGAACAATATCTGCTGCAATTGCAGTGGCAACCAAATCCAAATAAATAACCAATTCATCAATGGTTTGATTTCTGTTTTCTGCCAATGCTTGTATGAGTTTAAAACCAACACCACAACCACAAAGCTCATCATATGGATAAAAACAATCGTCACGTTTTGGGTCTAAAACTGCAATTGCATTGGGTAACTCGGTTCCTGGTCGGTGATGATCGCAAATAATAAAATCAATATTTTTTTCATTTGCATAAGCAACATGCTCTATCGATTTTATACCACAATCGAGAGCAATAATTAATGAAATTTCGTTATCATCTGCAAAGTTAATTCCTTTATAAGAAATTCCATAACCTTCATCATATCTGTCAGGTATGTATGTGGCAATATTTGTATAATAACTTTTTAAATAACTTGAAACTAGTGAAACAGCAGTTGTTCCATCAACGTCGTAATCGCCAAAAACTAGAATGTTTTCGTTATTTTCGATTGCTTTTTCAATTCTAGAAACTGCTTTGTCCATGTCTTTCATTAAGTATGGATTGTGCAAATCGTTTAAACTTGGTCTGAAAAATGTTCGTGCTTGCTCGAAATTTTCAATTCCTCTCTGAAATAATAATGTAGCGATAGTTTCATCTACTTGAAGTTCGTTTTGTAGTTTTTGAACTTGTTCTTTTTCTGGCTTCGATTTAATTGTCCAACGCATAGTAATTATGAATTAAAAATTAGGATTTATGTTATATTGGCGTGTAAATGTTTTGCAAATGTATTAAAATCAATACATAAACCCAAACAACCAAATTGGGATGTAATTTCCAAAACCAATTTCGATATTGTCTTTGGCAATAAATGCGTTTGTAGTATTTTTTATTTGTGCTTGTGTTTTCCCTTTTCCGCCAACTTCAAAAGTATATTTTTGGTTAATTAAAAAATCGGCTTGTTCTGCTAGATGTATTGTTGCCAAATATTTAAACTGATTCACAAAAAATGTTTCTCTCAAATTACCAATATTTGTATTGTCTGATGCCATTGCAAACATTAAATTGGTGTTGTTTAAATACAACTTTTCGGGTTTCGTTAATAGGCCAATTCCTTTTGTCGGTTTATACAATTCGTTTACTAATCCTGCTCGTTCCAATTGTTTTATTGCCTCAATAAGAACTGCTCTTGACGCACCAATTCGCTCACTTAATTTTGTGATATTTGGAGTAAATGGCGCGCTTGTTGCAATGGCGAACAATAATTTTTTTAACTTTACTATTAAATCATAACTTATATTGTCAACCGCATTTATATCTATTTCTATTATTAAATTAATAGTATTTAATAACTTTTGATAATAAAAATCAGGATTTTCTTTGTAGTAAGGATATGCACCATATTCTAAATATTTTTTAAATAACGGAATTGGTTTTATAACTTTTAAAATATCTTGTGCTATTTGATTATGATTTTCTAAAATAGTCTCTAATGTATAAGCATCAAGTTTTATCTTGGTTTCAAATTCTATAAATTCTCTAAATGACAATTCTTTCAAATTATAAGTTATTACTCTTCGGCTTAAATCCGATTCTGATTTATAGATTTCCAACATTGATGATGATGTGAAAATCACCTTCAAATCTGGATTATTGTCATAAATTAATTTTATTTCTCTTGACCAATTCGGATATTTATGAACTTCGTCTAGCAACAAATATTTTCCTCCCATTTTAGAAAAATTGTCTGCCAGTGAAACCAAAGTATTTTGCAAAAAAAACAAATGGTCTAAACTTACGTACAAAGTTGTATTAATATCTAGATTTTTCTTTGCATGCTGTAACAAAAATGTCGTTTTTCCTGAACCTCTTGCTCCTTTTACTGCAATTAATCGATTGTTAAAATCCATTTTATCTACAAGATATCGTTGAAATTCTAACGACGTTTTATTTATTTTTTGCTGAAATTGATTAATTAATTCTTCCATATTGTTATTATTACATGGCAAAAATAGTATAAATTGTTATGTAAAACTAACAAAAAATGATTTTTTTGTTTTTTTTAGATAACGAAAATAGATAAAAATGTTAAGTCAACACAACAATTATTTGATTTTTCCACCAACCACAACAACAATTTCACCTTTGGCAGGTTTAGCTTCATAGTGTTTCAAAACTTCTTCGGCAGTACCACGAATAGTTTCTTCATGTAGTTTAGATAATTCTCTTGAAACTGAAATTGGCCTTTCGGCTCCAAAATACTGAACAAATTCAGCTAAAGTTTTAATTAATTTATGAGGAGAAACATAAAAAATCATTGTTCGGGTTTCTTCGATAAGTGCTAAATATCGAGTTTGTCTTCCTTTTTTTTCGGGTAAGAATCCTTCAAAAACAAACCTATCGTTAGGTAATCCACTATTTACTAACGCAGGAACAAATGCAGTTGCTCCAGGCAAACAATCAACTTCAATATTATTTTCTACACAAGCACGAGTTAATAAAAATCCAGGATCTGAAATGGCTGGAGTTCCAGCATCAGAGATTAAAGCAATTGTATCGCCAGATTTTAATCGTGAAATTAAATTATCAATAGTTTTGTGTTCATTATGCATGTGATGACTATGCATGTGTGTTGAAATTTCATAATGTTTCAACAACTTTCCACTTGTACGTGTGTCTTCTGCAAGAATTAAATTGGCTTCTTTTAGAACTCTAATGGCTCTAAAAGTCATATCTTCGAGATTGCCAATTGGAGTTGGAACTATATAAAGTTTTGACATTTAAGAAAATTTTCTTTCTACAAGTTCCATAAAACGTTCTTCATAATCTTCTTGACCTTTCCAGTTTTCGTAATCTGGTTTTATCATTTCGGTTATAAAGTTTTTAGCGTCAGAAAAAGTGTCAAACGTATTTAATTGCGATAATACTCGGTTAAAATCTTCACTGCTATCGGCAAATAAATATTTAACAAAGCCAACTCTGTCGTTTAAACCAATATTTATTACTGTGGCAGTTTTTTCGTTTAAAGTACTTGAATTTTCTTTTTTATTGGCAACAAAAACTTCATGCTTATCTTCGAAAATTTCTTTCTTGGATGAAGTTATTGATAAATCATTAGGTTTAACAAATACTGGTTCACTATAGTTTTCGCCCAATAAATCTTGAAATGAAATTTGTTTAGTTTCAATTTTAGATTCTTCAATTTTGTTTTCTATTGGTGTTTCTGCGGCTAATTCAAATATTGAATCAAAATCTAAATCGCTTTTAGCTTCTCCAACAGCAACCTTTTCTTCAATTGAATCATTAGCCGAACTTTCACCAACAATAATTGAATCTTCAACAGCAATTGGTTCCTCAGCAACAGCTTCTTTCTGAACTTCTGTTTCTTCTAACTCGTTTACAACTTCTTGTTCAACCTCTTGTTCAGTAGTTTCTTCTTTTTGGACTTCAATAACAATTGGTTGCAATATAATTTCAGCTTTAACTTCTTCAATCTCTGGAGTTTTTACATCCATTGAAACTACAAGTTTTGCCTCTAATTCATCTTTAGAAACTGTAGTTTTAACTTGCTCATAATTATCACCATAAAATTTTAAAATAGTAAGGGTTTCATATAGTTTTTGAGTTTCTAGATATAATTGGTCAATTTCTGATTTGTTTTTTAGCTTTAATACTCGGTGAGCAATACTCATTAATTCAGCTTCCAATCTTTTTTTCATAATATTTTGAAATTATAGTGACTTGCTTTTTTATTTTATCCAAAGTAGCGAAACAACCTTTACTAACAATATTTTTATTTTTGTAAATTAGTGTTCGTGAATCTTCGATTTGATAAATATTTTCTACATTTGAAACGACGTAAATATAAAAAAATTTAATAGTGTTTATTTGCGTTACAAAGTAATAAAAAGTATTCAAATTAAAAGCAGAAAATTAAAAAATGTTTCTCGAAAATACTGTAAATCATAAAGAACAATTTGGTTGGATAGAAGTTATCTGCGGTTCGATGTTCTCTGGTAAGACAGAAGAACTCATTCGAAGATTGCGCAGAGCACAATTTGCTAAACAAAAAGTTGAAATCTTTAAACCTGCCATTGATACTAGATATGATGAAGAAATGGTTGTATCTCACAATAAAAATGAAATTCGTTCAACTCCTGTTCCTGCCGCTGCAAATATTAGAATTTTAGCACAAGGATGTGATGTTGTTGGTATTGACGAAGCACAGTTTTTTGACGATGAAATTGTTAGAGTTTGCAACGATTTGGCCAATTCTGGAATAAGAGTAATTGTAGCAGGATTGGATATGGATTTTAAAGGAAATCCTTTTGGACCAATGCCAGCACTAATGGCAACGGCTGAATATGTTACCAAAGTTCATGCTGTTTGTACTCGTACAGGAAATTTAGCACATTATAGTTTTAGAAAAGCCGATAGTGAAAATTTAGTGTTGCTTGGTGAAACTGAAGAATATGAACCATTAAGTAGAGCATCTTATTTTAGAGCAATGCGCGAAAATTTACTGGTAAAAGATGCCGAAAACTTATCTGAGAATACTAATAAAAAGTAAACTTTGAATTTATCCATAAGAAATATCGCTCCTATAATTAAAGCTGAATTTTTAGGAAAAAACGACACTGCTTTTTTCGACACGATTTCTATAGACAGTCGTTCTTTATTAAACAATAAAAATACTTTGTTTTTTGCATTAGTTGGTTCAAATCATGATGGACATAAATACATTTTAGAATTAATAAAAAAAGGTGTTTTACACTTTGTAGTAAATACTATTCCAAAGAATTTACAAAACAAAGCCAATTTTTTAATCGTTGAAAACACGCTTGATGCATTGCAAAAAATAGCATCTTTTCATAGAAGTAATTTTGATTTTCCAATTTTAGGAATTACTGGAAGTAACGGAAAAACAATCATTAAAGAATGGTTAAATTTCTTGTTGAGCCCAGATTATAATATTGTTCGTTCTCCTAAAAGTTATAACTCTCAAGTTGGCGTACCTCTTTCGGTTTTAGGAATTAATGAAAAGCACAATTTGGGTATTTTTGAAGCAGGAATTTCTACCATTAATGAGATGGAAAATCTTCAAAAAATAATTCAACCAACAATTGGAATTTTGTCTAATATTGGTTCGGCACACGATGAAGGTTTTAACGATGCTGGAGAAAAAATTAAAGAAAAACTTAAACTTTTCACTTCGGTTGAAGTTTTAATAATGAATAAAAACAGAACAATTGAAGCGTTTTTAAATCCAAAAATAAAAACATTTACTTGGAGTTCAGATGATGGGAAAGCGGATGTTTTTATAATTGCTAAAGAACATTTAGACAAAACAGAACTAAAAATTACATTCCAAAAAATTTGTTTTCGAATTTCAATTCCGTTTGCAGACCAAGCATCTATAGAAAATTCTATTCAATGTTTGATGGTTTTATTATATTTTAAATACAATCATGAAACCATTCAAGAGCGAATGAGTTTGTTATTTCCAGTAGAAATGCGATTAAAAGTGAAAAACGGAATTAATAACACAACCATTATAGATGATAGTTATAGTTCTGATTTTCAATCTTTAAAGATAGCTTTAGATTTTCTAGAAAGCCAAAAACAATATAAAAAAAAGACTTTAATTTTATCTGATATTTTTCAAAGCGGATTGATTAATGAGGAATTATATTCTAAAGTTTCACAACTTATAGTTTCTAATAAAATTAATCGTGTGATTGCTATTGGGGAAACTATTTCTAGCTTTAAAAATAAGTTTCCTAATTGTACTATATTTCCTTCTAAAGAAAAATTTATTGAAGAGTTTGATAAAATTTCTTTTGAAAATGAAACAGTTTTAATAAAAGGAGCAAGGCATTATCACTTTGAAGAAATTGTTTCTTTACTTGAAGAAAAAACGCATGAAACTGTTCTAGAAATTAATTTGAATTCAATAAGTCATAACTTAAATTTCTATAAGTCTAAATTAAAACCAGAAACTAAAATAATGGTTATGGTAAAAGCTTTTGGGTATGGAAATGGTGGTTTTGAAATTGCTAAATTACTTTCACATCACAAAGTTGATTATCTTGGTGTTGCCTTTGCCGATGAAGGAATTTTATTAAAAAATGCAGGTATCGACTTACCAATAATGGTTTTAAATCCTGAAAACACAAGTTTTCTATCAATTATACAAAACCAGTTAGAACCAGAAATATATTCGATTAAAGGTTTAACAGCTTTTTTAAAGATTGCTCAACAGAAGAAACTAAAAAATTTTCCTATTCATTTAAAATTAGATACAGGAATGCATCGATTAGGATTTGAAGAAGAAAACATTGATGAGTTAATTGCAATACTTAATAATAATAAAACGGTTGAAGTTATAAGTATACTGTCGCATTTAGCCACAAGTGATAATATGAGTTTTGTAGATTTTACACTTTCGCAAATAAAATTATTTGAAAAATTATCGTCAAAACTAATTTCTGCATTAAAAATTCATCCAATAAGACATATTTTAAATACTTCTGGAATTTCCAATTTTTCTCAAGCTCAATATGATATGGTTCGACTAGGAATTGGAATTTACGGAGTTTCCAACGATGAAGAGGAACAAAAATTATTAGAAAATGTTGGAACTTTAAAATCTATAATTTCACAGATAAGAACAATTGAAGAAGGTGAAAGTGTAGGTTATAGCAGAAAATATATTGCTTCTAAAACCACAAAAATTGCAACTATACCAATTGGTTATGCTGACGGAATTTCAAGACATTGGGGAAATGGTGTGGGTTACATAACTATTAAAAATAAAAAAGCACCAATTGTTGGAAATATTTGTATGGACATGCTAATGGTTGATATAACTGACATTGATTGCAAAGAAGGAAGCGAAGTTATAATTTTTGGAGAAAATCCCACAGTAAGTTTTATGGCTAAACAATTAAATACCATTTCTTATGAAATAATGACAAGTATTTCACAAAGAGTAAAGAGAATCTTCTATAGAGAGTAGTAAAAATTCTACAATTATTTTAAAATTATGTTAAAATTTTAATTATTTTTGCACCATTAACCAATTAAATATAATTATTATGGGATTTTTTGCAGATTTTAAAGCATCTTTAATGAAAGGTGACGTATTAAGCTTGGCTACAGCAGTTGTAATAGGTGGAGCTTTTGGTAAAATTGTTGGATCAGCAGTTGATGATATCATTATGCCAATCGTAGGTTTGTTAACTGGTGGTGTAGATTTTACACAGAAGTTTATTTCACTTAATGGAACATCTTATGAAAATTTAGCAGCAGCAAAAGCAGCTGGAGCAAGCGTTATGACTTATGGTAACTTAGTTCAAGCTATTATTAATTTTGTAATTATTTCTTTATTCATTTTTATTGTTTTAAGAGCAGCTGAAAAAGCTAAAAAGAAAGAAGAAATTGTTGCAGCACCAGCTGGACCATCTCAAGAAGAAT
>JAYTPS010000218.1:0-2628 GCA_043747155.1 Flavobacterium sp.
CAATTGCAATTGCAATAATTACATAAATTAATTTTTTCATTTTTTTCATTTTAATGATTTTAATTATTTAATTAAAACGTAAATAAATATAAAAAATTATTCAAAAACATTCAAAAATTTTAATCCGAAAATCACCGCATCACCTTGATAACCATTTTGATATGAACGAATATAATCTATTCTTAACAATCTAAACTTTCCAAAACCAAGATTGTCTAAACCAATTGAAAACTCTTGATAAGGTTTTCTTTCTGGAATTGCCAAATTGTGAAAGCCAAATACCAACTGCGATTTTAATTTGTTCAATAAAGGAATCTTATTCATCAAATATCTTTTATCATTATGCTCGGAATGAAATTCAACATAACTATCATTGGTACTTGAAGTATAATATGGTAAATTATTAAACACATTAGTATAAACTTCACCATTTGAGATATGAGTTTGATTTCCGTTAAAATGTCTATAATCTACAAATGAAATATTTTGTGCGTTAAAGAATTTACCAGCTTTTAAATTCAAATTCATTTCACCTTTATTTCCAATAGTTAAGTAATGAGAAATTCTTGCCGATAATAAATCATATTCATATTTTTTGTCTGTAGCAGCAAAAGCTTTCTCATAAGACAAATTTATATTTGGGTATTTTTCGTTTCCAATATTATATTTACCATCTGGTCTAGTCCAATATTGTTGACCAAATTTTATTCTTGCATTAATTGTTGTTTTTACAATGTTATGTTTATTAATTGCTGGAGTAAGAAAATCATTTGGTAATAATGGATTGTTAGAAGAATAAACATCGGTAGATTTTACAAAGCTTTGGTTTGTAGTATTCCAAAGTGGTTTTCTTTCTGAATATTCTAGATTTAAATTCATATTTAAACCATTAATAATTTCGCGACTAAATGTCGATGACACAAAGTTTTTTTCATACAATTTCATGAAATTATTTTTAAATGCAAGCGAACTTATAGAGTTTACCAAATTCGAAATGGGATTACTACCATTAAATTGATTTACACTACTGCCACCAAAAATTGTCAAATAACTATTGTCAATGTTATTAAACTTCTTTGTAAAATTTCCAGTAACTCTTATTTTTTTTTCAGCAAAACCACAGTCAAATCGAGTTCCAAATCTTGTAAAAGTTCTTTTATCTTCATCACGTTTAAAATAGGACAATCCAACTTGGGTTTTCCAACCTTGAACAGTGTTAAATGAAGTTGACATTAATGGTCCATCATAATTTAACGACCATTTCTTAAAACTGTTTTTATAGGAATAGCCAGATATAAGATCGGTCAATTTAAATTTATTATGCTTGTTATCAATTGAATCTAAATATTTTTCAGATTTTTTCTTGGTTTGCAAAGCATCTTTTTTTAAATAATCTGTGCTTTCTTCTATCGTTAAAGGAACAGGTCGAATGGTTTCCCAAAATGAATCTTCTTTTTTATTTGCGTTTTCTTCAAATTTTAATACTTCATTAGAAAATGTTTTCTTTTCAAATTTTTCAGGAAATTCAAAATTTGAATACACATAAGTAAATTTACCAGATATATTTACACCTAACATTCCTGCAACAAAATCCATTGTTTGAGTGTTTTTTGTCCAAATTTTAGTTTTAGAATTATAACTATAATTTTGTTTTAATACTAAAGTATTCAATGCTGGATTTTGCAACTGACTTCCTTTAATTGATAAATCTACAGCATAAATAGCATAATTATCATCTTCAATATATATAAAACCTTCCATTACTGGCTCAGAATCTCTCTTAGCAATAACTTTAATTTTATTTATAACTTTATTATTTTCATCAGCAAATGAACCATCAAATTTATACTTATAATAGTTAAAAGCAATATCCGAAATTGGTGAAACAACATTTACATCGAATGGTAAATAATTTTCATAAAAATCGAAATTTGCTTGTGCAGCATTATTAAAACTAAAGCCGTTATCATTACCACTAACTTTAGAAGCAACAATAATTTCTTTTAATTTATCAGGTTTTTGAAAAGTAATTTTAGAAACAGTTTCTGATAAATATAAAATTCCGCTTCTTGTTGAATCTATAACATCATCAAAAAAATCAAGCTTTTGTCCCATGATTGATTTAGGTAAATTTTTCACTCTAAATATTCCTCTAGAATAAAAATCGGCATTGTATCTAGATGTTTTACTTGAATTTTCTTTCCTGTTGGCAATTGCTTTTTTAATTATTTCATTGGCTGGATTAGCTTTTGGGTCTATAGAAATTTCAGTCAATTGCAAATCTTCTTCAACTAAAATTGCGTCTGCTAATTGTGGCTTATTAGTATATTCAACAACTTTTTTATCGGTTTTATAACCAAGATATTGAAATAAAATTATGTAAGTTCCAGGAGTTTTTATATTCAATTCATACTTTCCTTGCTCGTTAGAAGTTGTGCTTGTGTAAGTGTCTTTTACATAAATATTTGCAAAAGCAATTGGCGCACCTTTAGAGTCGCTTACGGTGCCTTTAATTTGAGCAAAACTAATAACTGAAAACAGTAAAAATAGGAGAGAAGTAATTTTTTTCATTGATGTTGGTTTTAATTTATAGACGATTTTGGAATTGAAATGGTTGCATGTATTTTA
>JAYTPS010000219.1:0-4667 GCA_043747155.1 Flavobacterium sp.
TAAAGCTATGTTATCTATATGTGTGATTCCTTTTATTGGATTGGTATTATTTTCTGGATTGCTAGAAATTAATGTTCCATAAACTTCTGGTTCGAAAGTGTTTTTTATCAAAATTGGAATGTTTGCCTTCAAAACTGGTTGAATTGTTGGCGGATACAAAACTTTTGCACCAAAATGCGACAATTCCATAGCTTCTTGATAGGAAATTGTTTCAATTGGTTGTGCTTGTTTTACAATTTTTGGGTTTGCAGTAAACATTCCGTTTACGTCGGTCCAAATTTCTAATGAAGTTGCGTTTATACCATTTGCAATAATTGCTGCTGTATAATCTGAACCACCACGACCAAGAGTTGTTGTATTTCCATCTTCTGATGATGCTATAAAACCAGGTAAAAGTACTACTTGCGATTTATTTGAAGTAAAATAATTAGCTATTAAAGAATTGGTTACATCAAAATTTACAATTGCTTTTCCAAAGTTGGAATTGGTTTTAATCAATTCACGACTGTCTTTAAAAATACTATTCGGAATGGTTTGTTGCAAAGCAGTTGCTATAATTTGCGAAGACAAAAGCTCTCCAAAACTTGCAATTGCATCTGATGTTCTTGGTGATAATTCGCCCAAAAGAAAACATCCATCAAGCAGCGTTTGCAATTTATTTATTTGACTGTTTATCTTAATTAAAAGTTGATTTTGATTACTGCTTTCAATTAAAGTTGAAATGGTTTCGAAGTGTTTTTGTTTGATTTCTTCAATACTATTTTTATAATTTTCATCTTTTGATGCTGCTTTTTTTGAAGCATTTAAAAGCATATCTGTAACACCACTTAATGCTGAAACTACAACTGCTAGTTTTTCTGATTTAGATTTTTTATTAATAATGTTAATTACTAATTGAATATTTTGGGCGTTGGCTACTGATGTTCCTCCGAATTTTAATGTTATCATTTTTAATTTTTTTTAAACCATTAAGATGTAAAGGTTCATTAAGTTTTTTTTGGATATTTTTATAAGTTTAGTTTATATAAAATAAAATTTCACTCTCATTTTGAAAGTCCATAGAAATTGAATTTTATGTGAAAATTATACCCCAAATGGGGTTGTAATTGTTGTAAATATTATACCAAAAGAATTTGTAACCAAAGTGTTGGTTATAGAAGTGAAATTGTATTTATGACAATAGTTTAACATTATTTTCAAAAATACTATTTTTTGTTAATTAAAAAAATTATGGTTGCATTATTATGAATATCATAATTTTACAACGTTATAGCTTTTTAAAATATCTTTTTAATTACTATTAAAACTCAATATTTGTCAAATATTCAATAAAATAAAAGCTACAAACCTTGTTTTTTAACAATCGTTTACGGAATTTTGAACTCTAATTTAATTCTAAAATGGATTCTACGCATTATATAAGTTCAGAAGTATTGCATTTAGAGCAATTACAAGATATAATTTCACAACATAAAACGCTTGCATTATCGGAAGAAGCCAAAATAAATATTCAAAAATGTAGAGCATATTTAGACAAAAAAATGCAAATATCAACAGAACCAATTTATGGAATAAATACTGGTTTTGGATCGTTGTGTAATGTTATTATTTCTAATGAAAACTTATCGCAATTGCAATCTAATTTGGTTAAATCTCATGCATGCGGAACTGGTGATGAAGTTCCGATTGAGATTGTAAAAATTATGCTTTTTCTTAAAATTCAGTCACTTAGCTATGGACATTCTGGTGTTCAATTACAAACTGTTGAACGTTTAATTGATTTTTATAATAATGATATTTTACCAGTAATTTATACTCAAGGTTCGCTTGGTGCAAGTGGCGATTTGGCACCTTTAGCGCATTTATCGTTACCACTTTTGGGTGAAGGCGAAGTGAATTATGAAAGTAAAAAAGTACATTCATCGCAAGTTTTAAAACAATTTAATTGGCAACCTGTCATTCTGCAATCTAAAGAAGGATTGGCATTATTAAATGGTACGCAATTTATGAGTGCTTACGGAAGTTATATTTTGATAAAAGCGATGAAATATTCTTATTTTTCAGATGTAATTGCTGCAATTTCTTTAGAAGGATTTGATGGAAGAATTGAACCTTTTAACGAATTAATACATTTTATTCGTCCACACAAAGGTCAGATTGTAACTGCCAAACGTATTAAAGATTTACTTGAAGACAGCGAAATTATTTCCCAAAAAAAGCAACACGTTCAAGATCCATATTCTTTTAGATGTATTCCTCAAGTTCACGGCGCAAGCAAGGATACGATTGACTATGTGAAGAAAGTTTTTAAGACAGAAATCAATTCGGTTACTGATAATCCTAATATATTTATTGAAAGCGATGTTATAATTTCTGGCGGAAATTTTCATGGTCAACCTTTGGCATTGGCATTAGATTTTCTTGCAATTGCTTTATCAGAATTGGGAAGTATTTCTGAAAGAAGAACCTATCAATTAATTTCTGGGCAACGAGGTTTACCTGCATTTTTGGTTGATAATCCTGGATTGAATTCGGGTTTTATGATTCCGCAATATACTGCTGCAAGCATTGCTAGTCAGAATAAACAATTGGCAACACCAGCAAGTATTGACAGTATTGTTTCTAGTAACGGTCAAGAAGATCACGTTTCTATGGGTGCAAATGCGGCTACAAAATGTTTGAAAATAATGGAAAATCTAGAGCGCATTTTGGCAATTGAATTGATGAATGCTTCGCAAGCCATTGAATTTAGAAGACCATTGAAATCTAGTGATTTTATAGAATTATTTTTAAAATCGTATCGAGTAGAAGTGCCGTTTGTAAAAGAAGATCGAATTTTACATTATGATATTGAAAATTCTGTTGCTTTTTTAAATAGTTTTTTGATTGAAGTTGAGGATTAAACAGCCAATTTAGGAACTTGATTGAATGAAAAAGAAGAGATTTCTGTTTGATTTTTAGCGTGTTCAATGGTCATAGAAACTACTTTTCCATCAGCATCTAATTCTAATAAAGTATTTTCATTTATATCTTTTGTTTCTACAATTTGGTTGTCATTGAAATAAACTAAAAGTGTATCTGTATCTTCAAAATAAGTAATTTTCATAATTTAAATTTTAAAACTTTTATCAAAAAAAGCATTGTGCATTGTTACATTGTCTTCTAAAATGATAATTCATTTACTAGCGTTGCTGGAATTACTAGATTAAATTAGCAAAAAGTACAAATGTTTTTTCAAATTTTTATACAAAAATAAAATTAAAAAAAAATTATCTCAACCAGCAATAAAATAAAACATTCGTTAGAAAACATTTTATTTTTAAAGTTCAGTCCAAACAGGTGGGTTTTTATAAAAATAATCAAGAACTGTACCACCTATTGATTCTTTTTTTATGAATTTATTTGCATTCAAGTCTTTTATGATACTGACTAAATTTTCATATTCTATTACACCTATATCAATATTTTTTGCAAGTGATTTATCTTCAAGTTCAATTCTAAATTGCTTAAATTTCTTGTTTTTTTTATCATCTTGAAATATTGAAATTTCATTACCTTGAAAGTGATAAATTGGTAATAACTTTCTATTTAGAATATATATTGTTAAAGGATATATCTCTTTATATGCTGGCTTGTTAAAATAAAAATTATCTATTTCTGCCGCTTTAAATGCAAAAATAATTTCTTCATTTTTGTCCCAAAGCAGTCTAGTTCTTCGATCAAAATTTATTAATGAATAATTTTGATCAGAAAAGATAACATATAATTTTTTTGTAAACTTTCTAGTATCATTTTCGATAAATGGTAAAATGGTATCACATTTATATTTTATTTCGATTAGTTTTTCTAAAGAACTCGGATATTTAAATTTAGAAACTTTTACTTCACAGTCACTTTTAGAAATATTTTTATTTTCTAGATTTTGTTTACAAGCCGAAATAAGAGAGAATATTAACAATAAGATTACTTGTTTATACATCTTATAAGTTTTTAAAATAAATATTTTGCACTTTTTTAATTAGATTTTTAATTTATATTTTTGGTAAATTATCTAAAGTGTAAATGTTATAATCAGTTCTCATTTGTTTCTCAAAACCTCCATAAATAATTGATAAATTTGCTTGGTCATTTATTTTTTTAAAATAATCCAAACCTTTAAAAAAACTTTGATTAATAGTTTTACTTGATTTAATTTCAATTGCTTCTACATTATTTCCTGTTTCAATTATTAAATCAACTTCATTTTGAGATGCATCTCGCCAAAAATAGAATTTGGATATAGAAGATTCATTAATAGAATTTTTTAGTAGTTCTAATATAATTAAATTTTCGTAAATGCTTCCTTTTGCATAATGATTTTCTAAATCTGTTTGGGTTTTAATTCCTAATAAAAAACACAATAATCCAATATCATTAAAATAAATTTTAGGTGTTTTTACTAAACGTTTGTTATAATTTTTATGATACGGTTGCAATTTAAAAGTTATAAAAGAAGCTTCTAGCAATGTAAACCAAGAATTGATTGTTTTGTTGTCTAAATCTAGTTCGTTTCCTAAACTTGTTTGATTAAAAAGTTGTCCAACTCTACCAGAAAGTAGTTGAATAAATTTTTGAAATAAATCTAAATTGGTAATGTTTTTTAGTAGTCGAACATCACGTTCTACATA
>JAYTPS010000220.1:0-8218 GCA_043747155.1 Flavobacterium sp.
CTGGATTATTAAATGATAATATTAGAGAAATTGTAACCTCAAGTTCAGGATTTAATAACACTGTTAGTGAAGGTGACGATTATTCTAAACTAGAAAATGCTAGAAAATTAAGTGCCAATGAGTTTACATTTCATCCACAATTGGGTTATGTTTCTTTACAACAACGATTAGCCAATGACGAAGTTCTTGCAGTTGCTTATCAATATACAATTGGCGACGATATTTATCAAGTTGGAGAATTTGGTACAGATGGAGCAGCACCAACCGAAGTAAATGGTGCAGGAATTCCAGAAACGCAAACCTTAATATTAAAATTATTAAAAAGTAATCTAACAAATGTTCAAAAACCAATTTGGAATTTAATGATGAAAAACATCTATCAACTTCCTGGAGCATACCAATTGCAACAAGAAGATTTTAGATTTAATATACTTTATACTGATCCATCACCATTAAATTATATTTCTCAAGTTGGCACAACACCATTGCCTGCAAATGTTTTAGAAACACCATTACTAAAGGTTTTTAATGTAGATAAATTAAATTACAATAACGATCCACAAGATGGAGGAGATGGTTTTTTCGATTTTATGCCAGGACTAACTGTAGACCAACAAAATGGAAGATTGATTTTTACAACCGTAGAGCCATTTGGAAAACATTTATTTGAAAAACTTAGAAACAATCCAAGCGAAAATTATTCAGGAGATCCCAATTCAACAATAGATTACAACGAAAATCAAAAAAAATATGTTTTTAGAACTATGTATACAAGCACACAAGCTGGTGCATTGCAAGATAGTGATAAAAATAAATTTCAATTGCGAGGAAAATTTAAATCGGCTGGTGGCGACGGAATTCCGATTGGTGCATTTAATGTTCCCAAAGGTTCGGTTGTTGTAACCGCAGGAGGAAGAGTACTTGTTGAAGGTATAGATTACAGTGTAAATTATCAAGCTGGTAGAGTACAAATTCTTGATCCATCTTTGGCAGCATCAAATACACCAATTGAAGTTTCTGTTGAAAATAACTCGGTTTTTGGTCAACAAACTAGACGTTTTTATGGAGTAAATGTTGAACATAAATTCTCTGAAAAATTTATCGTTGGTGGTACGTTTTTAAAAATGATCGAAAGACCATTTACTCAAAAATCTAACTACGGACAAGAATCTGTAAACAATACAATTTATGGTGCTAATTTAAATTACTCTACAGAAGTTCCATTTTTTACAAGATTAGTAAATAAACTTCCAAATATGGATACCGATGTTCCTTCAAATCTCTCAATTAGAGGAGAAGTAGCATTTTTAAAACCCAACACACCCAAAGCAGATCAATTTGAAGGCGAAGCAACAATATATGTTGACGATTTTGAAGGTTCGCAAACTACAATCGATATGCGATCTCCTTTTTCATGGTATTTGTCATCAACACCAGCTTGGGATGCAGAAAGTGATTATCTTGATTTTGGAGCAAGTTCAAGCAATTTAGAATATGGATATAAAAGAGCTAAATTATCTTGGTATGGTATTGACCCAGTTTTTTATACCCAACGACCAGCAGGAATTTCAGTTGATGACATCTCGTTAAATTCTACTAGAAGAATATTTAGTTCTGAATTGTATCCAGTAACAGATATTGTTCAAGGTCAATCGCAAGTAATTAACACCTTAGATTTAAGTTATTCTCCAGCCGATAGAGGACAATATAATTATAATCCTGCTGCTGCAACAACAAATATTTTGCCAAATCCAACTGAAAATTTTGGTGGAATTACAAGATCATTAAACTCAACCAATTTCGAACAAGGCAATGTAGAATATATACAGTTTTGGGTTTTAGATCCATACATTGGTGCAGGAAGTACTCCAGATACTAATGTAGGTAAAATTTATTTTAATCTAGGTGAAATTTCCGAAGACCAATTAAAAGACGGAAGAAAACAATATGAAAATGGTTTGCCAGAAGCTGGATCAACAACACCTACAGTTCCAACAATTTGGGGACAAGTACCAGCATCACAATCATTAATTTATGCATTTGATACAAACGGAGCAAATAGATTAGTTCAAGATGTTGGTTTAGATGGTATTGCCGATAATGTTGAAGCCACAACTTTTCCAGAATTTGCAGGTCAACCCGATCCATCTGGAGATAATTATCAATATTTTCTTCAAGCCACAGGAAATGTAATTGATCGTTATAGAAATTATAATGGTTTGCAAAGCAATTCTCCAGTTGATGTAACGGATACTAATAGAGGTTCAACAACAGTTCCAGATGTCGAAGATATCAATAGAGATAACACCATGAACACAATCAATGCTTATTATGAATATAGTATTGATATGAATAATTCAATTCAAGTTGGACAAAATTATGTAACAGATATCAGACCAGTTTCAGGAATAACATTGCCAAACGGATTAACAGCAACCGGAAGGTGGATTCAATATAAAATTCCAGTAGCTCAACCAGAAAACACTATTGGTGGAATATCCGATTTTCGTTCAATTAGATTCATGAGAATTTTTATGACTGGATTTAGTGAACCATTAACGTTGCGTTTTGGAGCTTTAGATTTAGTTCGTGGCGAATGGAGACGTTACACAAGTTTTCTAGATTTTAATGATACAAACGTTGATGATGATACTACTAATTTTGATGTTCAAGCCGTAAATATTCAAGAAAATGGCGACAGAGTTCCAATTCCTTATGTAACACCACCAAATGTTGTTCGTGAGCAATTATATAATAACAACACATTAATAAACCAAAATGAACAATCATTATCTTTAAGAGTATCAGGAAATGGTGGCGTTGGTGGATTAGAACCTGGCGATTCTCGTGCAGTATTTAAAAATGTAAGTGTTGACATGCGTCAGTTTAATAAAATGAAAATGTTTCTTCATGCCGAAGCAGTTCCTGCTAATGCCAATTCAATAGAAAATGATGAAATGGTTGGTTTTGTTAGATTTGGAAATGATTTTACAAGCAATTATTATCAAGTTGAAATTCCATTAAAAAAATCTGAATTCACATCAGTAACTCCAGAAGAAATATGGCCCGAAGAAAATGAAATAGACTTATCTCTTGCATTGTTAACAAAACTTAAAATTTTATCATTAAGTATTGATCCAAATACATTGCCATTAGATGGGGTTTATTATCTAAATGAAGACGAACTCGATCCATCATTAGCAAGTAAACCTAATAAATTAAGATTAGGGATTAAAGGAAATCCTAACTTTGGATTAGTTAGAACATTGATGATTGGTATAAAAAATCAAACAGACGTTTTAAATACTACAGACCATCCACTTAATCCTAGAAATATTGAAGGAGAAGCTTGGTTTAACGAACTTCGTTTGGCTCAAATGGATAACAAAGGAGGAATGGCAGCTATTTTAAATATGGACACTAACTTTGCCGATTTCGCAACAATTTCTGCAACTGGTAGAATGAGTACAATAGGTTTCGGATCATTAGAACAAGGTCCAAACGAAAGAAGTAGAGAAGATATTAAACAATACAACGTTGTAACTAATTTAAGTTTAGGAAAACTACTTCCTAAGAAATGGGGAATAAATTTACCATTTAACTATTCAGTTGGAGAAGAAATTGTTACGCCAGAGTACGATCCTTTTAATCAAGATATTAGATTAGAACAATTGTTAGATAACACTGCTAGTGAAACTGAAAGAAGCAATATTAGAAACAGAGCAATAGATTATACTAAAAGAAAAAGTATCAATTTTATTGGTGTTAAAAAAGAAAGAGCACCAGAACAGAAACAACATTTTTATGATCCTGAAAATTTAACATTGTCTTATTCATATAATGAAGTAAATCGTCATAATTATGAAATAGAAAACTTTATAGATCAACAAGTAAATACTGGAGCAGATTATACCTTTGCATTTAAGTCTAAACCTTTCGAACCATTCAAGAAAACCAAAGTATTCAAGAAAAGTACTTATTGGAAATTACTTAGTGATTTTAATTTTAATTATTTACCATCCAATATTTCATTTAGTACCAATATAACCAGACAATATAATGAACAACAATTTAGATTAGTTGATGTTGAGGGAATTGGGCTTGATAAATTGTACCGAAGAAATTTCTTGTTTAACTATCTATACGGTTTTAATTATAATTTGACTAAAGCTTTAAAATTAAGTTTTAATGCATCTTCCAACAACATTGTAAGAAACTATTTAGACGAAAATAATAATCCAGATAACAGTTATAACATTTGGACAGATTATTGGAATCCAGGAACTCCAAATTTACACAATCAGCAATTGGTTGTAAACTATGATTTGCCAATAAATAAAATTCCGTTTTTAAGCTTTATTAATTCAGCTTATACTTATACTGGCGATTACAGCTGGCAACGCGCATCGTTAGCTTTAGAATCTATAGAAGCTGAGGATGGAACTATTTATAATTTAGGAAACACAATTCAAAACGCAGGTTCTCATAGGTTAAATACCAAATTAAATATGGAAACCTTCTATAAATATATTGGATTAACCAAGAAAACTAAAAAACCAACAACGAAACCTGCAGCAGCTCCAAAACCTGGCGAAAAAATAGTTGCTGTTAAACCTCAAGTTCAAAACGAAAGAAGTGTTTTTATGGATGGTTTAATTGGAGTTTTAACAAGCGTTAAAAATATTCAAATAGATTACACCGAAAATAAAGGAACAGTTCTTCCAGGATATACACCAAGTGTTGGTTTCTTTGGAACGGCTAAACCAACCCTTGGATTTGCATTTGGTAGTCAAGACGAAGTAAGATTTGAAGCAGCTAAAAACGGTTGGTTAACAAATTATCCTGATTTTAATCAAAGTTTTACTCAAGTAACTAGCAAAGTATTAAACTTTACTGCTAACATTGATTTGTTTCCAGACTTTAAAATCGATTTAAGTGCCAATAGAACTTATGCCGATAATTTCTCAGAGCAATTTGATGTTACTGCTGGACAATATAATTCGCGTTCACCATACAGTTTTGGAAATTACGCCATATCAACGGTAATGCTAAAATCTGCTTTCAAGCAAAGTGATGAAAATTTTTCATCAGCATTTAATGATTTTAGAGGAAACAGAATAATTGTAGCCGATAGATTAGCAACAGATTATTATGGAACAAGTTCTTTTGCAAGAGATGCCGATGGTTATCCAGTTGGTTTTGGAAAAAATAGTCAAGCGGTATTAATTCCATCATTTTTGGCAGCATATACTGGTTTTACAACCTTTGGCGCCAATGATGCTGCCAAAGATATTTCGTTGGCTTCATTTAGAAACATTCCTATTCCAAACTGGAACATTAAATACAACGGATTGATGCGATTAGGATTTTTTAAAGAAAGATTTAAACGTTTCTCTTTGCAACACAATTACAAAGCATCATATACCATAAATTCGTTCCGTTCTAACTTTGAATATGATCAAAACCCTAATGGTTTAGATACAGGAGGAAACATCAATAACAAGTTAATTATTGGAAACATTAATTTAGTAGAACAATTTAGTCCGTTGGTAAGAGTAGATTTCGAAATGAAAAACTCTTTTAAGTTTCTAGCCGAAATGAAAAAAGATAGAGCACTATCACTAAGTTTTGACAATAATTTATTGACCGAAGTAAAAGGAATTGAATATGTTGTAGGTTTAGGATACCGAATAAAAGATGTAATACTAGCATCGCAATTTGCAGACAATCCACAAGGAGTAATAAAAAGCGACATCAATATTAAAGTTGATTTCTCCTATAGAAATAACAAAACTATTGTTAGATATTTAGATTATGACAACAATCAACTTGGTGGTGGACAAAACATTTGGTCAGCCAAATTAACTGCCGATTATTCGTTTAGCAAAAACCTAACAGCAATTTTCTTCTATGACCATTCGTTTTCTAAAGCTGTTATATCAACATCGTTTCCTTTAACCAATATTCGAAGCGGATTTACATTAAGATATAACTTTGGGAATTAAATAAAACAATATCAATTACAATTACAAAAATTCTATTTAAAATAAGAGAAATTAATTTTTATATTTGCAAAAGATTAAAATCAAAATCAAAATAAAAACAATATAATCCTGAATTTACATCTATAAAATTAAAATTCAGAAACATTAAATTTAAATAATAATGAGCGTACCAGCAAATTTAAAATACACAAAAGATCATGAATGGATTTCTATTGATGGCGATATTGCAACCGTAGGAATTACACATTTTGCTCAAAGTGAACTTGGTGACATAGTTTATGTTGAAGTAGAAACTCTCGATCAAACTCTAGAAAAAGATGAAGTTTTTGGAACTGTAGAAGCTGTAAAAACAGTATCCGATTTATTTCTTCCATTAGCTGGAGAAATTATCGAATTTAATGAAGATTTAGAACGAAATCCAGAAGTTGTAAATTCAGATCCTTATGGAAAAGGTTGGATGATTAAAATAAAAATTTCCAATTTATCTCAATTGGATGAATTACTTGATAGTAAATCATATTCAGAACTTATTGGTGCTTAATAAAAAAACATTTTTCTACATTGCAATTACTTGGACAATTACAATTACGTATCTAAGTTTGGCTACTTTAGAAAAAATTGGTAACTCAATAAAAATACCCAACAAAGACAAAATGGTTCATTTTGTCTTTTATTTTTTATTTTTTATTTTTTGGAATTTATCTCAAAACACTAAAGTGATTCAAAAAAAAACTGCAATTATTATTCTTGCAATTGCAATTTTTTACGGCATAGTTATGGAATTTTTTCAATATAATTTCACCACAACTAGACATGCAGACCTTTATGATGTTCTAGCCAATTCAGCAGGTGCAATTTCTGGATTTATACTATTAATTCTTTTTAAAAATAAAAAGGCAAATTAAATCTCACAGTTGTGAGATTTTTTTAATTTTACACAAATAACTTTTTATATGAACATAAAACAATATCTAGATTCTACCTACTTAAAAACTCCTGCACAAGCCGGATTGACAGTTGTGGAAAATACTGAAATTGTTAAAAATTTCATTCAAGAAGCTATAGACGAAAATTTTAAACTAATAATGATTCGTCCCGATATGGTTTCATTGGCAAAAGAAATGATAACCAATGCTAAGTCTAAAGTTTCTATTGGAACAGTAATTGGCTTTCATGAAGGAAAAAATTCACTTCAAGAAAAACTTGAACAAGCTAACAAGGCAATACTTGATGGAGCAGATGATTTAGATTTTGTGTGCAATTATGAAGCTTTCAAAAAAGGCGAAATAGATTTGGTTAAAAGCGAAATTCTAGAAGCTACAAAATTGGGATTAAATCATCACAAAGTTGTAAAATGGATTATTGAAGTGGTAGCTTTAAATAATGATCAAATTATTCAACTATCGGCTTTGATAAAAAATGTGATCATGTCAAATTTTAATGAAGAAAGTTATAACTCAGTATTTGTTAAATCATCAACTGGGTTTTATGTAACTCAAAACAGTTTGCCAAACGGAGCAACAGTTGCATCAATAATAATGATGCTCGAAAACTGTTCGCCTTTACCAGTTAAAGCTTCAGGCGGAGTAAAATCTTATGAAGATGCAATGGCAATGATTCGACTTGGAGTTAAAAGAATTGGAACTTCATCGGCAAAAGCAATTGCAAATCAAGAAATATCAACAAGTGATTACTAATTTTATTACTATAAAAATGTATAAAAAAACTTCAATATTATTTTTTATTTTTTGTTCAGCTTTGGTAACTTCACAAGTAAACAGTGAACAATTTCCTATTTTTTCAAACTGCGAAAGCAAGCAAGCAAGCGAGTTAGAAAATTGTTTTTATAACGAAGTTCAAACGTTTGTATATCAAAATTTTCAAGTTACAGATGATTTAAAAAACACAAAAGCATCAATAATTGTGCTTTTTGAAGTTGACGATAAAGGAAATTTCAAAGTGCAATATGTTGATGCAAACAATGAAGATTTGGTAAAAGAAAGTAAAAGAATTTTTTCAAAATTACCTAATGTAAAACCTGCAACCTACAATGGCAAACCAACTTATGCTAAATACACAATAAAAATTTCAATTCCGTTGCAAAATCCAGCCGAATTGAAATCTGAAATTGCAACAGAAAATTCTAATTCAAATGAAAGAGTTCCATTAAAAAATCAAGGTGTTGGAATAATTAATACCAACAAAGAGCTTAC
>JAYTPS010000221.1:0-3970 GCA_043747155.1 Flavobacterium sp.
GGTATAAAAACTTTTTTTAACATGCTTGGTCCACTTGTAAATCCAGCACAACCCAAAATTCAAATGACAGGAGTTTTTAGTCTAGAATTGGCTAGAATGTATCAGTATTTGCTTCAAAAAGAAAACAATCAATTCACTATAATTTATGGTTTAGATGGTTTTGACGAAGTGACATTAACAGATAGTACCAAACTAATTACAAATACTAGCGACCAATTTATAGAAGCAAAAGATTTTAATTTTAAAAAAGTTAAATATTCTGATTTATATGGTGGCGAATCATTGGAGGAAGCAGCAACAATATTTTCATTAATTATTGATGGAAAAGGGACAAATGAGCAAAACAATGTAGTTTTAATTAATTCGGCAATAGCAATAAAAACCTATTACAATCATCTGTCAATTGAAGAATCGTTAAACATGGCCAAAGAATCTTTATTTGATTTAAAAGCAAAAAAAGCATTTAACATTTTAAAAGAAATTCAATGAGTATTTTAGAAACCATTAAACAAAAAAAAATAGAAGAAGTTGCTTTTTTAAAATCGATGTGCTCTATAAAAACATTAGAGAAAAGTAGTTTGTTTGAATCTAAAACAGTTTCCTTAAAACAGTCAATTTTAAATTCTAAAACAGGAGGGATAATTTCAGAATTTAAAAGAAAATCCCCAGCCAAAGGAAATATAAATTTAGATGCCAATGTTGAAACTATTACAAAAGGATATGTTGAAGCTAATGTTGCTGGACTTTCTGTGCTAACTGACGTATCATTTTTTGGAGCAAAACCAAATGATTTTTCTTTGGCAAGAGAAAATAAAACTATTCCAATTTTAAGAAAAGATTTTATTATAGATGAATATCAAATTCTTCAATCAAAAGCATTAGGTGCAGATGTTATATTGTTAATTGCTAAAATTTTAACACATAAACAGATGTATGATTATACAAATTTAGCGCATCAATTGGGCATGGAGGTTTTTTTGGAAACTCAAAACGAAAAAGAAATTAGTTATGTTTTAGATATTGATTTTGATTTAATTGGAATCAATAATAGAAATTTAAATTCATTTGAAGTATCAGTTGAAAATAGTATAAAATTAGCAAAATTATTACCTAATTCAAGTGTAAAAATAGCCGAAAGCGGAATACAATCAGTAGAAATTATCAACTTGTTGAAGCAAAATGGTTTTAACGGATTTTTAATTGGTGAATATTTTATGAAAAATCAAAATCCTGCAAATAAATGTAAAAAGTTAATTCAACAATTAGTATGAAAGTAAAAATTTGTGGCATGTTTTTTAAAGAGAATATTAAAGAGATTGCTGAATTAAATCCAGATTTTATGGGTTTTATTTTCTATGCAAAATCAAAAAGATGTGTAGGTAATGATTTTTCATTTGAAATGATCAAAGATGTTCCAAAAACCATAAATAAAGTTGCTGTTTTTGTTAATGAATCTATAGAAAAAGTTTTAAAAATTCATAAAAGTTTTGACTTTGATTTTGTTCAACTTCACGGAGAAGAATCTGGAGATTATTGTAAAGAAATTAAACAATCAAATATTAAAATAATAAAAGCATTTCAGATAGACGAAAAATTAGATTTTAGTAATTTGAAAGAATACGAAAGTTCATGTGAATATTTTTTATTTGATACAAAATCAGATAATTATGGCGGTAGCGGAAGGTCTTTTAACTGGCAATTATTATTAAATTATAAATTGCAAACTCCTTTTTTTATTAGTGGTGGTTTAGGATTACAAAACATTGTTCAAATTTTAGAATTTAAACATCCAAAATTTGAAGTAATAGATTTTAATAGCCATATAGAAGATGATAATTATATAAAAAACATTGAAAAAACAATCGAATTATTATTAAAAATCAAAAATAATGAATAAGATTATACAACCTGATGAAAACGGATTTTATGGAGAGTTTGGCGGTGCTTTTATTCCTGAAATGTTATATCCAAATGTGTTGGAATTACAACAAAATTACAACAAAATTATACAAACAGTAGATTTTCAAAAAGAGTTTAAATCACTATTGAAAGATTATGTTGGAAGACCAACTCCATTATATTTTTCTAAAAATTTATCTGAACAGTTTAATGCTCAAATATATTTAAAACGAGAAGATTTAAATCATACTGGCGCGCACAAAATTAACAATGCAATCGGACAAGTTTTGCTAGCCAAAAGATTAAATAAAAAGCGAATTATTGCTGAAACAGGCGCAGGTCAGCATGGTGTTGCAACAGCAACTGCTTGTGCATTGCTAGGTTTAGATTGCACTGTTTATATGGGCGAAATAGATATTGAAAGACAAAAACCAAATGTAGAACGTATGCGATTACTTGGAGCAAAAATTCAACCAGCATTAAGTGGTAGCAAAACATTAAAAGATGCAACAAATGAAGCTATTAGAGCTTGGATAAACGATCCTGTTGGAACTCATTATGTCATTGGTTCAGTTGTTGGCCCACATCCTTATCCTGACTTGGTAGCTCAATTTCAATCGGTAATAAGTGAGGAAATAAAATTTCAATTAAAAGAGCAAACTGGTTATGAAAATCCTGATTATATAATTGCATGTCTCGGTGGAGGAAGCAATGCGATTGGTGCTTTTTATCATTTTATAGATAACAGAAAAACCAAACTGATTGCTGTAGAAGCTGCTGGGAAAGGAGTTTATTCTGGTAAAACAGCAGCCACAATTGCTTTAGGAAAAAAAGGAATTATTCACGGAAGTAAAACCTATTTAATACAAACTGATGATGGACAAATAGTTGAGCCACATTCTGTTTCTGCTGGATTAGATTATCCTGGTATTGGACCAATTCACTCTTATTTACACGATACAAACAAAGCAACAGTAGTCAATATTACAGATAATGAAGCAATGGAAGCGGCTTATGATTTGTCAAGAAAAGAAGGAATAATTCCGGCAATAGAATCAGCACACGCATTGGCTTATTTACATAAAATAAAATTTAATAAAGACGATGTTGTTGTCGTTAATTTATCTGGAAGAGGCGATAAAGATTTGGCTACTTTACAAAATTATATAAAACATGAAAAATAGAATAAACAAATTATTTGATACTAAGAGCTCAAACATTTTATCAATTTATTTTACAGCAGGATTTCCAAATTTGAATGATACATTGTCTATTATAAAAAGTTTAGATGAAAGCAAAGTTGATTTAATAGAAATTGGATTTCCATATTCTGATCCTTTGGCCGATGGACCAGTTATTCAAGAAAGTAGTACAAAAGCAATAGAAAACGGAATGACATTGATAGTATTGTTTGAACAATTGAAAACACTTCGATCTATAACACAAAGGCCAATTATTTTAATGGGTTATTTAAATGTTGTAATGCAGTTTGGAGAAAAAAAATTTATTGAAAAATGTAATGAAGTAGGAGTAGATGGAATTATAATTCCAGATATGACATTACATTATTATATTTCTAATTTTAAAGATTTATGTGATAAAAATAATGTTTTAAACATATTGTTAGTCACTCCAGAAACATCAGAAATTAGAATTCGTGAATTAGATAAATATTCGTCTGGATTTATATATTTAGTTTCATCAAATAGTATTACTGGTAGTACTAATGCAATAAGTTTTAATACAGAATATTATAATAAAATTCTAAACATGAAACTTACCAATCAACACTTAATTGGATTTGGAGTTCACAATAAAGAAACTTTTGAAACTGTTTGTAAATTTGGTTCTGGAGCAATTATTGGAAGTTCTTTTATAAAAAATTTAAAAGAAAATGGACCTAATAAAATATCTATTAAACAGTTTGTTAATAGTATACGAAAATAAAAAATCTAGAAATTCTAAAAAATAAAAAATCCAGTCTAAATAAATAAACTGGATTTTATTATAATAAAGCTCCCTCTCTTGGGCTCGAACCAAGGACCCTCTGATTAACAGTCAGATGCTCTAA
>JAYTPS010000222.1:0-5571 GCA_043747155.1 Flavobacterium sp.
AAGTTTCAATGTTTAAAATTGTTTAAATAGAACGTTGCTCAATACAAGTTTCACGAATTTTCCAAATTTCTTCAAAAGTATGTTTTATTTGATGTTTTAAAATCCAATTTTTAATAAAATTTTGATGATATTCTATTTTAAAATCGGTAACTTGATAAGGTTTGATTTCAATTTCTTGAAGAATATCATTTTTTATTTTTTCAAAATCGGAAGTAGTAGAAGTAGCATCAATTATTTCACTATTTATTTTTAAATAACAATGCGCTTCTGGAATGTAGTCTAAATTGTTTTTTGATAAAACTGTTCCAATTTTTGGTGTATTTGTTTCAGACATTTTATAAATTCCTATGATTAATTTTACATTTGGAATAGCGTTTTTATCTGCAAAATCTTTTAAATAAGCATGTTTAGAGCTGCAAGTTCCTTTATTTTCTGAAATAACTAATGAAAAATAAGTTCTGTTGGAATTTCTTCCGTAAGGAATTTGTTTGACAAAATTTATGGTTTCTTGCCAGTTCATTTATTAGGATTTTCTATTTCGTACCAATTGAATGGATAACCTTCATATTCGTATTCATCTAAAAATTGCATTCCTAATTTTTGTAGAATTTTGTTTGATCCAATATTATTTATGTGAGCATCGGCATTTAATTTGTCAATTTTCATAGTTTTAAAAGCATAATCAATCCAAGGCAAAGCCGATTCATAAGCATATACTTTTCCCCAATATTCTTCTTGAAAACGATAACCAATGTCATAAAAATTAACAAAATTATTTTCGGTTTCAGTGACAAATTTTATTCCTGACCAACCTATAAATTGATTTGTTTCTTTAAGAATTACTGCAAATCGTCCAATATTATTATGAATATATTGATTTCTAATTTTTTCAATATTACTATGAATAACACTAATATCAGTTGTAATTTTTCCTCCTAGATATTGCATTACATTAAAATTATTGTCTAAATTAAAAATTCCTTCTGCATCAGTTGGAAGAATTTCGCGCATTAAAAGTCGTTCTGTTTCTATTATTAAATTCATTTTTTTATTTATTTAAACTTATAAAATGACTTGTGTTTTTTTTTCAAACTATAATATAATTTCAAAAAATAATACAATTCAACTGAACACTTCAAACTGATTACTGATTACTATTCTCAAGTTGCCACCATTTCCAAACAACACCATTTTCGTCTGGATAATCTTCCATAAAATTCATTCCAACTTTTTGTAAAATATGATTGGAAGCACCATTTTCTGAATGTGTGTAAGCATTCATTTTGTCAATTTTCATTTGGTTGAAACCATAATCTAACCAAAATACTGACGCTTCTGTTGCGAAACCTTTGTGCCAAAATTTTTCATCTAATCGATAACCATAATCATAGAAGTTGGTATTTCCATTTTCTATATGATCGTTTACAAATTTAATTCCTGTCCAACCAATAAATTCGTTTGATTCTTTTAGAATTGTGGCAAAACGACCAATTTTAGTATCAATATATTGTTTTTGAACCATTTCAATAATTTTGATGGTTTCAGAAATAGTCTGTGTTGGTTTTTGCCAAAGATATTTATGAACTACTGGATTGTTATCCATATTAAACATTGCTTGAGCATCAGATAATTCTAATGGACGAAGAATAAGACGTTCTGTTTCTAATAGTAAATTCATTATTTATTTATTTTTTACACGGATTTGAGAAATTAGAGAAATTTTTAGATTATTCAAATTTCTCAAATCTGTGTTCTACTTTTTACTAAAATTATTCTATTTTCAAATGAGAAATCACAATTCGATAACCATCAGGATCTAAAAGCATTAAGCCATTTTCTTTCCAATAAGTATTTTTTGCAGTTATAAATTCTATTGAATGTTTTTTTATTTCTTCAAGAATCAATTCGTACTCTATCTTATTATTTGGATAAAAAACTAAAATATCATCTTCATTAAATGTATGATTGACAATTTCATTGGTTTGTGTGAACTCTAAATGCCAGTTTTCATCTGGATTACCAATAAAAACGCCATCATAACCATTATGATTTTCAAAACCACCAAGCAATTCCAATCCTAAAACATCAATATAAAAAGATTTTAATTTTTGTAAATTGTTGGTATGTCGCGCAAATCTAAAAGTCATAATTTATTTTTTTTAAACCATTAAGAAAGTTAAGAGAATTAAGAGTAACACTTAATGGTTTGATAATTTAATTGCGATAATTTATTGTTCTAGTTTTTCAATTAATATTACTGTAATTATAATTATAGCAAATGCAACAAACATATTTTTTTGTGCTGTTGTAAAACCATTTCTATCGATATTTTCACTTTTATAATCCGTATAATAGTAAACATTTGTAGGATATTTTTCTTCAATTGCAATATTTAATAATTGAAAAAAACACCATCTAGAAAGTCCACCAATACCAATAAAGAATCTTCTAATAGGTTCAAATAGTATATGTCCAATCATAATATTATTTTACAGACAATTTATCCAAAGTATATTCAATCAATTCATCAACAGCTTTGTAAGGATCATCACTAAAACTTCCTGTTGCACGATTTGCAATAATTGCATTTAATGACAAACAATTGTGTCCAAGTAATTTTCCAAGTCCATAAATTGCTGCTGTTTCCATTTCTAGATTTGTAATTTTATTGTCTTCAAATTCAAAAGTATCCATTTTAGAATTCAGTTCTTCATCTTGAATATTCAATCGTAAAACGCGACCTTGTGGACCATAAAATCCACCAGCAGTTGCCGTAATTCCTTTATGCATTCTGGCGCTTTCAATTATTTTTTCCAATTTTTCTGAACACGAAATTACATAAGGTTTTCCTTTTTTTACATCCCAATTGGTGTGTTTTGCAAATGCATCTTCCATTTCAAGATTAGAAACTTCGTCAATTAAATAGGAGCGAAGCATATTGTCTAATCCCAACCCAAATTTAGACATCACAAAACTATCGCAAGGAATAGTTTCTTGAAGTGAACCCGAAGTTCCAATTCTGATAATATTTAAAGAAGTTAAAGTTTCTTTTGGTAATCTAGTTTGTAAATCAATATTGACTAACGCATCGAGTTCGTTCATTACAATATCAATATTATCTGGACCAATTCCGGTTGACATAACAGTAATTCTTTTTCCTTTAAAAATTCCGGTTTGGGTTTTAAATTCACGTTTTTGCTGAGAAAATTCTATTTTTTCAAAGTTTTTGGTAATTTTTTCAACACGATTTTGATCACCAACAAAGATAATGTCATTCGCAATTTGATGCGGAAGCAAGTTTAAATGGTAAACACTTCCGTCTGGATTTAAAATTAATTCTGATGATGCAATCATTTTTATTTGTTTAAATTGTTTAAAGGTAAAAAATGGTTTAAAGTTGTTTAAAATGTTTATTGGAACACTAATTTTGAAATTTAGGAACTGAACACTGAAAACTGAAAACTGAACACTTTTTCTAACCTCCAAAACGTTTTGTTTTAAATCCTTTTTCTTGTAATAGGATCATTATTTTATCTCGATAATTACCTTGAATAATAATTTCACCGTCTTTAAAAGTTCCGCCAACAGCAAGTTTGTTTTTTAATTCTTTTGCTAATAATTTAAAATCATCTTCTTCGCCTTCGTAACCAGAAATTATTGTGGTTGGCTTTCCTTTTCGTTTTTCAAATTTACAAATCATTGGTTCTTTTTGAACGAATAATTCATGGTTTTTTTCCTCAACAATTTCTGGTTCGTTAGAAATTTTGTGGTCTGGAAATAGGTTTTTTAGTTGGTCTTGTAAATCCATAATTTTTTAAATTCCAAAAATAAAAATTCCAAATTCCAACGCATTTATTGGAATTTGGAATTTATAAATTGTTTTTTTTACTTCTTAATCAATCCCAAATCAACCAATCGTTCATACAAGAATTCACCTGCAGAAATATCTTCGTATTTTTTAGGATTATCAGCATCAATACAATTTTCTAAAACGTCCAATCGCATATCGCTAACAGGATGCATAAAAAACGGAATAGAATAACGAGATGTTCCCCAAAGTTCTCTTGGCGGATTTACCACTTGATGAATTGTAGATTTTAATTTATTATTGGTATGACGCGACAACATATCACCAACATTTATTACCAATTCGTCTGGTTCTGCCATAGCATCAATCCATTGACCATCATGGTTTTGAACCTGCAAACCTTTACCTTGCGCGCCCATTAAAAGTGTAATCAAATTTATATCACCATGAGCAGCAGCACGAATAGCATTTTCTGGTTCTTGAGTAATTGGCGGATAATGGATTGGTCTCAAAATAGAGTTTCCTTCTTTACCATAATTATCAAAATAAAACTCGTCTAATCCTAAATGTAAAGCCAAAGCACGCAACACATAAATACCAGTTTTTTCTAGCATTTGATACGCTTCTTTACCAACTTCATTAAAACGAGGTAATTCTTTAACTTCTACATTATCAGGATATTCTGATGCATATTTTGAATTTTTGTTAACATATTGACCAAAGTGCCAAAACTCTTTTAAATCGCCTTCTTTTTTACCTTTGGCGTGTTCTTTACCAAAAGAAACATAACCACGTTGTCCTCCAATTCCTGGAATTTCGTAACTGTATTTAGTCTCTAATGGAAGTGCGAAGAAACTCCTAATTTCTCCATACAATTCACCAACCAATTTGTCATCAAGAAAATGACCTTTTAGCGCAACGAAGCCAATATCTTCGAAAGCTTTTCCGATTTCATTTACAAATTTTTGTTTACGTGTCGAATCATCCGACAGGAAATCACGCAAGTCAACACTAGGAATGTTTTGCATTTACTAAAACTTTTTTGTTAATAACTTAGATTGATTAAATTTCAATCATAGTTACAAATGTATGAAAATTTTATTTTGGTTGGTTGGAAGTTGTTAACAATTTTTAGAACATTAATTTGTTAATTTTTTAATAAAAAATCAAAAATTAAGCAATAATAAATTATTTGATACTGAAATTAATATAATGGTTTATTGAAAACAAAATGCTCTACATCAGTTTGATGATTTTTCCAATTAGTTTGAATAATTTTTTTAATATTTAAAATTAAATCATTAAAATTATTAGGTTTAAATAAATAAAAATTTGCTCCTAGATTATAACTCATTTTAATATCTCTTTCATCAGAACTTGTCGAATAGATGATTACTGGAATTTTATTTATTTGTGTAACTTTTCGGATTTCTTCAAGTAAATGAAATCCGGATTTTCTAGGCATGAGTAAATCTAAAAAAACAATACTATTATTTGATTTATAATTTAAAATATTTTCTAATAAATCATCACCATTTTTGTGTAAACTAATAGTATACTGCTTTTGATTTTTTTCAAAAATACTAGTAACAGCATCATTAAAAATCATTAAATCATCATCATCGTCATCTGCATAAAAAATATTGATTTGATTCATTTTTTAAGTTTTAAAAATAAATACAAAACTATTTTTTATAGTTTAATAAAACTTCTAATTTTATATAAAAATATTGTTAATTTTATTGATTTGTCAAATTCTGAAT
>JAYTPS010000223.1:0-7618 GCA_043747155.1 Flavobacterium sp.
TTACATTAAAGAAGGACATGAACAAACTAAAGTTAAATTGCATGATATACTTTATCTTGAAGCTTTAAAAGATTACACAAAAATTGTAACTAATAACAAACGACATTGTGTTTTAACTAATATTGGAACATTATTAAAGGAAGTTCATTTTCAATCATTTGTTAGAATACATAGAAGTTATGCAGTTCAAAAAAAGTACATCGATAAAAAAATGACTAACGAAGTACTTCTTAATAATGGTACTTTAATTCCAATTGGTCGAAGTTACAAAGAAAATTTAAATGTGGTTTTATGAGAAAATCTATATTTATTTTAATTGTACTTTTTTTGCAAATTAGTTTTGGTCAAAATCCAAAACAAAAAGATATTGATTCGCTTTTAATTTCTATCAAGAAATCCAAAGTTGATACTGTTAAGTGCAACAATTACAATTTTATTTCTAATCTATATTTGTATGTAGATATTGATAAAGGACTTGAATTTGGGAATAAAGCAATGGCACTTTCCAAAAGAATTAATTGGACAAAAGGTATTGGGATTTCGCATACTACTATTGGGACACACTTAATATCTAAAGGAGATTATGAAAATGCTTTACAAAACTTAGAGAAAGCAGAAAAGATATTTTTAACATCACAAAATAATTTCGAATTGGCAAATGCATACAATCAACTCGGAATTTTAAGTGCCAACCAAAGTAAATTTCCAGAATCACTAGATTATTTTTTTAAAGCTTTGAACTGCTATGAAAAAGCAACAGAAAAAAGTAAAGCTAAAAATATTGCTAGTATTTATCAAAACATTGCTAATATTTATAACGCAACCGAAAATTTTGATAAAGCGCTATTGAACTACAACAAAGCCATTGAATTATTTAAAAAGATTCCCAATAAGGAAATAAATACTGCCATAAATATTGCTAGCAAAGGCATTGTACTTCAAAAACAAAATAAAAATAAAGAAGCACTTATAGAACATAAAAAAGCCGAAAGTATCTTAATGGCTTTAAAAAACGAAGTGCCTTTGGTTTTTGTAAAAAGTTGGATTGGAGCTACTTATTTAGCACTGAAAGACTATAAATTAAGTTTGGAATATTCGAAAAACGCTTTAGAAATAATAAAAAAAATGGGCGACCAAGAGTTGTTAGCTACTACCTTTCAAAATTTTGGATATGCATATTTTCAAAAAGGGAAGGAGCTAAAAAACACTTCGGAAATTCAACTGGGATTTGAAAATTTAAGTAACGCTCTTACTATACATAAAACCTTAAAAAATCATGAAGGATTAACGAAAGATTACTTGTACTTATCAGAGTATTATCGTTACAAAAATGATTTCAAAAAAAGTCTTGAAACTTACGAAATGCACGCAATGTATAACGATTCTATTTTTAATTTCAAAAACAAACAATCGCTTCAAAACCTTGAAGACACTCGAACTATTGAAATACGAAATAAAGAAATTCAACTTAACAAAATCACTTTAGAAAACAAAGAAAAACAAAAATGGTATTTAATTGAAGGATTATTATTACTAACAACAATAGGAAGTCTTCTTTTTTACCAAAGTAGAAACCGACGAAAAATCAATAAAAAACTACAACTTTTAAATTCCGAATTAGACCAAGCCAACAAAACCAAAACACGTTTTTTCAGCATTTTAAATCACGATTTGCGTGCTCCAGTTGCGAATTTGATTGGGTTTTTACATCTTACTAAAAACAGCCCAGAATTGCTTGATGAACAAAGCATAAAACGCATGCAAGATAAAACCATGACTGGTGCGGAAAACTTATTGTCATCTATGGAAGATATTTTGCAATGGAGCAAAAGCCAAATGGAAAATTTTAAACCTCAACCTCAAAAAATATTTGTTTCTAGTTTATTTGAAGATATAAAAAATCATTTTGATAGCGAGGAAAGCGTAATTATTAGCTTTGAAAACCCAAATAACATTCAAATTAAAGCGGATGAAAACTACTTGAAAACCATAATCAGAAACTTAACTGGCAACTCTATCAAGGCTTTAATTACTATTGAAAATCCAACAATAGTGTGGAAAACTTGGCAAGAAAGCACAGATGATAAAGAAAATAATCAAACTTTTTTATCTATTACAGACAACGGAAATGGAGCAACCGATGAACAATTTAAAGCACTATATGATGAAAATGAAGTTGTTGGAATTAAATCTGGCTTAGGTTTGCACTTAATTCGCGATTTAGCCAAAGCTATAAATTGTGAAATTAAAGTTGAATCTAAAAATACTATTGGAACGACTTTTATTTTAAAATTATAAAAAAACCTTTCAAAAAATTGCTTCTTGAAAGGTTTTAGAAATACTTAATCAATTATTAATTACTGTAACAGTGCGTCTATTGCATCTGTATATGTTTTCTTTGGTGCAACGCCAACTTGACGACCAACAACTTCTCCATTTTGAAAAATTAATACTGTTGGAATATTTCTTACACCGTATTTTGCAGCAAATTCTTGGTTTGCATCTACGTCTACTTTTCCTACTACTGCTTTTCCTTCATAATCTGATGCAACTTCGTCTATAACTGGTCCAACCATTCTGCATGGTCCACACCAAGCTGCCCAAAAATCTACTACTACAGGTTTGTCTGATTTTAATACTACTTCGTCAAAAGTTGCATCTGTTATTGCTAATGCCATATTTTTTTATTTTTAGTTCCTAATTTGTATTGCAAAGATATAGAAACATTTCAGTAACCAAATGTAAGTTGTATTACTTTTAGCTATTTTTTTGATTGTTAAAACTTATGTCAAAATCTTGACTGATTTGATTGAGGATTTTTTACACAATTCTATGCCTAAGAATTGTTAAAATTAACAACTACCGATTTGATTCTAGTATCTTCTAAATCAATAATATCAATATAATATTGATAAATTTTACCCGATTCAGAAGTTTCATCAATAAAAGTCGAATTAGTAAAACGAATTGGAATCAATTTAAATCCTGAATTTCCAACTTTTCGAAATAATTTAAACGATTGTACTTCGTCGGGTTTGATCCCGATAATTTCTAGCTGTACTTTTTTAGTTCGAAGATCTTGTTTAGCAACTAATTTAATTTGATTTTTTAAATTAGAAGCTACTGATGAAACATACAAACTATTAGATGGTTCAGATACTAATTTTGCCGAATCAACTGCTTGAATGTAATATTGATACATTCCTTTTTTGCTTAATTTATCATCTGTAAAACTGTCTTGAATAAGTGAATTTATATTTAGTTTTTCTTTTTTACTTTCAAAAACACGATAGACATCATAACTCATTATCGCATCATTTGGCATCAAATTCCATTTTAAAACTACTTTGTTTTCTATTAAATCGGCTGAAACTAAAAATGGTGAATTTGGCGGAACTACATCAGGTAATTGAACCCAAACTTTGGCTTTTTTACTTTCGTTAAACGATTGATCAATTGCCGATACTTTATAAATAAATTTTGTACTTGCTTTTTCTGGAAATTTATCGACAAATGAAGTTGTTTTTAAAGGTTCGGCATTCAACAATAACATACTGTTTTCATCGTCGTTTTTTAATCCGCGATAAATGCGATAACCTGTTAAATCTTTTTCCGAATTGGCCGTCCACGAAAGTGAAATTTTACCACTTTCTGATTTTGAAGTCACTGATTTTGGTGTTTCGGGTGCTTTATTATCAGGAATAAATGATGAAACTGCCATCGATTTTGAAGTATTTCCAGCATCGTCAATAGTTTCAACATAATACTGAAAAGTTCCATACGTTTCTGGAGCTACTTTATCGCTGAATTCTTGTGATTTGATATCCAACATTGCGGCGTTTATTTTTTTGAATGTTTTGCCTTTATCATCACTTTTGTAAATAAAGTAACCTTTTGCCTCTTTGTCTGTAGTTGCTATCCAATTTAATTTAATTTCAGTATCATTTCGAGTAGCTTTAAGTGCTTTAATTCCTGTTGGTGGCGTTGCATCTTTTACATCAATAACAATTTCGGTAGAGGATTTACTTTCAGTATTTAAAAAAGTAATTCCTTTGATGTTATATCTATAATTTCCAGGTTTTACATTTTCGTCTATATAAGATACTTTGTATACTTTATTTTCTGAATTAGCTAAAACAGGTGCTGTGTTAATTTTTTGATTGTTTTTATAAATATTGTATCCAATAAATTCTTCGTTGACTTTCCAATTTAGTGTTACATTTTGTTTTTCTTGAGCAACTTTTACTTCTTTTGGTGCTTCAGGAAAATCTCCTAAAGAAATCATTCCCGAAATTGACAATTCTTTTTGCGAAGCAGCGTTTACTAATTTATATTGGTATTTTTTACCATTAGTTCCAGTTCCATCTTCAAAATAAATGCCTAAATGCTTCGCTAAATTATTATTATAAACCGCAGCCATTACTAATAAGTAATTAGAATATGCTTGTTTATTGGCATTGCTTTCTTTTTTATTTTTATAGATAACATAAAAAGCATAAGCACTGTCTTTTGGAAACAAATTTTTAGACGATTTTAAATCCGATTCTTTTATTATCGGCGAAGCAACAATCGATTTTTCGTTTATTTTTTGCCAAGTTCCTGTATTTTCTTTTCGATAAACATCAAAAGAAGCGTTGCTTTCTTGCATTTTTGACATCCATTTTAATTGGATGGAATTATTAGTAGCAGCAACAAATAATTTATATTCTTGAGCTTTTACTAAAATTGAAAACAATAAAAACGATATAATGATTCTTATTTTCATAATTTGAATTTTATAATGAGATACCAAAACCATTTGTTGATGACCACACAGCATTAATTGTAAAATTAGGAATCCAATCACTGACATCGCATTCAATTCCTCCTTTTAAGACGACTGGATTTGGCATTGAAACAGAGAGTCCGAAACTTGGAAATGGCATTGAACCACCTACACTGCCTATATATTTTATATACGCTTTCCCAAATCCTTTGCCGCTAAAACTTCCTGTTCCTGTTACTTGAAAAGGATTAAAATTAACAATTATATCAGATTTTAAGTTTGCTTCTAAGCCAATTGCGGCACCTGCAAGACCGAATAAATCAGCTCCAATCCAACCTGTACCATATGAATTAAGCACTCCAAAACCAAAATTCGATTTACTAAAAGTTAGCCAAGTTCCAGTTGTAAATCCTAGTTTGCCTCCACAAAAAACAGCTGCTGTGATTGGAGCATCTTTTGTCCCTACATTAATATAAAAATCATCGGCACCAAAATGAAAACCTAAGTTGTCTTGATTTTCATCTCCAATGCAAATTACATTATCAATTTTGCCCCAAATGCTTCCTGTTCCGTCAATATATTTGTCTATAAAGTTAAGTTGACCGTTCATTCGAGCTTGCAATAATCCGTTGCTTGTATTTTTTTCAGAAATAGCATCGCCATCAATGTAATAATGAATAGCATCGATACTTAACCCTTTAAATTGAGTAACAATAGTAGCTTTTGCATGCAGCAAATGACCTTCATCGGCAGCAGTTTGAATATCGGCAACAGCCGCAATTCCTAATAAATTTGAAACATCTGGATTCATATTTTTAATTTTACCAACCTCATCATATTCTACATTCATATGATAATAAGCGTTGCCACCAAAACCATTTGCTTCTATAACTCCAGGAATAATGGGTACTTTTACAATTCCGTTTTGGTAAAATTTGAAAAACCAATAGGAATATTTTTCTGAATTTTCTGTTTTCTTTCCTAAAATCAATTTTGATGTAAGTTCCTTATAATTAGGTTGTTTGGCAACATAACTGCCGTTTAATTCAAAATAATCGCCCCAAATTGGATCGTTTTGTATTAATTTCATTCCACCACCAAACTTTTGAGCACCATCTTCATAAGAACCTTGAATTTCTTTTTTGTCATCAGTCATCTCAATAGTGTTTTCGGGCATAAAATAATCGTTGCTTTCATCTGTATAGGAAAGTCCACCTTTGGGCAATTTTGGAGTACCGTTAATAATTGGTTGTAATGTAGAAGTGTTTGTATTGGCATTAAACGTAGATTCAGGACTTGGATCTTTACCATAATAAACAAATCCAGTCTCTTTTTTGCTTGACGTTGTGATGTTTTCGGCTAAAATAACACTGCCAGAAAAAACAAATTCGACATCGTTTTTAGATGCTTTGTGTAATAGTTTAATTTTATCTATTGTATAATTGAACTGATAATAACTTGCTAATTTCTGATTGCCTTCGCAAACAGTTTCTTTTTCAAAATCGCCATTTTTAAAGGATATTGCTCCTGTAGGTTTTATAAATAAATCACACAAATATAAATTCTCGGTTTCAATCCCTTTATTTTCTTTGTTTTGAATGTGCAAATTGGGCGAAATTCTAACTATTCCATGACTTAAAGAACCATTTGATAGTGTTATGTATATTTGATTTTCGGATGAATTACTCAAATAATATTTTTTTGCATAATCGAAACCTATCCCAAAACTGACTAATTTTTCTTCATTTATTTCTACATTTAATTTTGACCAACTGTTTAAAAACGGAATATATAAACTGCCTTTTATGGTCATAAACTTGATTTTGTTTTCTTTAATCAATTTTTTAGACTTCGCAAGAACAGCTTCATATCCTGAGAGTTTTGTTTTTATATTAAGTTCCATTTCTTCACTTCCTACAGAATAAAATCCGAATCCTTTGTTATTGATTTTGTCTAAATTAAAACTAACGTGTTCTTGAGTGAAGTTTCCGCCACCTGAAACTATCAAAGGATTTTTGGGGTTTGATGTTGTGCTACCAACATTTAAGGAAGTTACATCAAAATCTAATAGAAACTCATCTACATTCAAACCATTAGGATATTCAGAAAATTTAGAGTCTAAAACGCCATTATCTGATAAATGGACATAAGCTTTGCTAACTTTTGCTCTTACAGAACCATCTTTGACTAAATTCCACTCTAGAGGATTTTCTAATGTCACTGAAAAATTCAAATTCTTCTGATTTTTAAAAGGGATAACCAAAGTTTCAAAATCAGTTCCATTCATGGTTTGTGGAACAGAAAAATCTATAAAAACACTACCCTTCAAATTGGTTTCTGCTTGATTGCCTTTTAGGAGTAGCTTCATTTCTCCTGGATTTCCTAATTCGTTAAAAAATACATTAATTCTACCATTTGCTAATCCAATCATATTTGCAGGGTTTAACTTTAGTTCACCATCAAATTTGTTGGCAAAACTTATTTTTAATGCGGTTTCATTTGATTCAAATTCATACAATTCTTGTGTTTGTGGTTTGTACCAATTGGTAATCCATTTTCCAATTATTTTAGCTTCGGAAGTACTGTTGTCTTTAGATATTTTGAATAATTTGTTTTGAGAATCCATCGCACCTTCTACTTTGGCAACTAAATGCAACACATTAAATTTTGCTTTGAAAGTACCATCACAATCGGCTTGGGTTTCTAAATCTATCCAAGTTTGATTGGCTAATATTTCGCCTACTTTAATATTGAGTTCGCCATCAATTGCCATCCATAAATTACCTTCGGCTTTGGCAGAAAATTTATAGGGTTTTACTTTTAAATTACTAAAATCAAATGCTACTTCTGGTC
>JAYTPS010000224.1:0-3494 GCA_043747155.1 Flavobacterium sp.
AACGGAAACAATACAGCAATTGACAATTGCGGACCAGTTGGTGGTGGCACAGCAGAAGGAAGTGGTTGTGTTACAAGTCCGCCAACAATTCCGTCAGCATCGGTTAGAGGAACTATAATGAGTTATTGCCATTTAACATCTTCGGGAATTAGTTTTAGCAATGGATTTGGTCCGCAACCAAAAATGGCAATTCAAAATGCAGTTGATGGTGTTTTTTGTTTAAGTTTCGATTGTGTTTCTACCTGTATAAATTTTGTTTCATCAATTACAACATCTAACATTACAAATACCTCTGCTTCAGTAAATTTTACAGATGCAGGTGAAGCAACTTCTTGGCAAAGAGCTGTTAAAACTTTTTCGGGCAGTTTTAGTAACTGGTTGGCAGTAACTTCTAATCCTTTTAATGTTACAGGATTATTACCAAATACTTACTACACAGCAAGAGTTAGACCAACATGTTCTAGCGGAGTTACAGCTGGAAGTAAAGATGCAATATTTGCGACTACGGCTAATTATTGTAGCGGAATAATTGTTACAGACACTGGTGGATCTGGTGACGATTATACTGACAATCAATCTTTTGTTAGAGTTATAGCTCCAAACATTGCTGGACAAAAAGTTACAATGGCTTTTACTTTATTTTCATTAGAACTCAATTATGATTATTTGTTTATGTATAACGGAAACTCTATTGCAGCACCATCATTTAACACCTCTGGTTACACAGGAACAACAATTCCTGGACCTTTTGTTTCTACCTCAAGTGATGGTTCATTAACAATGAGATTCGAATCTGATCCTGGAGTTGTAGATCAAGGTTGGGTAGCAACAACTTCTTGTAGTACTTTAGGAACAAATGAATTTAATGGTATTGACTTTACCTATTATCCAAATCCAACGAATGATAATCTAACAATTGTTTCGAAAACTAAAATTAGTAAAGTATCGGTCTATAATGTTACAGGACAATTATTATATCAAAAGGATATCGATGACTTGAATACCAAAGTAGATATTTCTTCATTTGCTGTTGGAACATACTTCTTTAAAGTAAAATTTGAAGGAGAAAGAGAAGTGAATTTTAAAGTGCTTAGAAAATAATTCAAATCATTTTTATATTGAAAAACCATCTTAATTAGGATGGTTTTATTTTTTAAATTTTCTCCATCAACTCCAAAGCTTTATTAATACTTTTTACGTTTTCAAAAGTAAGTAGTAATCGTAGTCCGTTTTTGGTTTCTTTTTCTTTGATTTTGCACAAGTTACTATTGAGATGCACAAACTGAACCATTTTCATAAATCGATTGGATTGATAAAAATCACTTTGCTGATCACCAACAAAATAACCAACCATTTTTCCTTGTTTTAAGACTAATTTTTCAATTCCAATTGAAGTTGCTTTCCATTTTATTCTAATACTATTTAGTAAAGCAATAGCTTGTTTGGGCAAAGCTCCAAATCTGTCAATTAGTTTTTGTTCATATTTTAGTAACGTTTCTTCTTCTTTTATTAAACTCAATTCGTTGTATAAACTCAATCGTTCAGTAATACTATTTATGTATTCGTCTGGAAACAATAATTCGAAATCGGTATCAATTTGAATATCTTTTACATATTCTTTAGTTTCAATATCATTTTCAATAGGATACAATTCTTTAAACTCATTTTCTTTTAGTTCTTCAATTGCTTCGTTCATGATTTTTTGATAAATATCAAATCCGATGTCGTTTATAAAACCACTTTGCTCACCACCAAGTAAATCGCCTGCGCCACGAATTTCTAAATCTTTCATTGCAATATTAAGACCACTTCCTAGTTCAGAAAATTGTTCTAAAGCTTGAATTCTTTTTCTAGCATCATCTGTCATTGCAGAATATGGTGGCGTTATAAAATAACAAAATGCTTTTTTATTACTTCTTCCAACTCGACCACGCATTTGATGCAAATCTGATAATCCAAAATTATTAGCATTATTAATAAAAATTGTATTGGCGTTTGGCACGTCCAATCCGCTTTCTATAATTGTTGTTGCTACTAAAACATCAAATTCTCCATTCATGAAAGCCAACATCAATTCTTCTAATTTTTTCCCGTCTAATTGTCCGTGACCAATTCCAACTCGTGCATCTGGAACCAATCTTTGAATCATTCCTGCAACTTCTTTTATGTTTTCTATTCTATTATTAACGAAAAAAACCTGTCCGTTTCGTTGAATTTCATAAGAAACGGCATCACGAATTAACTCTTCGTTAAACCTAACAACATTGGTTTCAATTGGATATCTATTTGGTGGTGGCGTTGTAATTACCGATAAATCTCTTGCTGCCATTAACGAAAACTGCAGCGTTCTAGGAATTGGAGTTGCCGTTAATGTTAAAGTATCAACATTGGCAGAAATTGTTTTTAGTTTGTCTTTTACGTTTACACCAAACTTTTGTTCTTCATCAATAATAAGTAATCCTAAATCTTTAAATTGAACATTTTTATTTACCAATTGATGTGTTCCAATAATAATATCTAGTTTTCCTTCGGATAAATCTTTTAGGGTTTCTGTTTTTTCTTTAGCAGTTCTAAAACGATTTAAATAACCAATTGTAACTGGCATTTCTTTTAATCGTTCTGTAAAAGTTCTATAATGTTGGTAAGCCAAAATTGTAGTTGGAACTAAAATGGCAACTTGTTTTCCGTTATCAACAGCTTTAAATGCTGCTCGAATTGCAACTTCTGTTTTACCAAAACCTACGTCGCCACAAACCAATCTGTCCATTGGTTTGTCGGTTTCCATATCGTTTTTTACATCTTGGGTTGAGGTAATTTGATCTGGTGTATCTTCATAAATAAAAGAACTTTCTAATTCTTTTTGTAAATAACTATCTGGCGAACAAGCAAAACCTTTTTCTAATTTTCGCTTAGCATAAAGCTGAATTAAATTAAATGCAATGTGTTTTACTCGAGCTTTAGTTTTTTGTTTCAACGCTTTCCATGCACCAGAACCCAATTTATAAATTTTTGGTGGCGCACCATCTTTTCCGTTGTATTTGGATATTTTGTGAAGCGAATGAATACTTACATAAACAATATCATTATCGGCATAAACTAACTTGATTGCTTCTTGTGTTTTTCCTTCTACTTGAATTTTTTGCAATCCACCAAATTTTCCAATTCCGTGATCAATATGTGTTACATAATCGCCTACTGAAAGTGAAGTTAATTCTTTTAGTGTTATGGTTTGTTTTTTAGAGTAACCATTTTTGATACTAAATTTATGGTATCTTTCAAATATTTGATGGTCAGTGTAACAAGCAATTTGAAGCTCTTCATCTATAAAACCTTGAAATAGAGGAAATACAATTGTTTTATATTTTTTTAGAATATTTTCACTGTTTTCTTCATCGATATCTTCAAAAATATCTTGAAAACGTGATGCTTGATTTTCGTTAGAACAAAACAAGTAATTTTTAATTCCGTTGAAGTGATTTTCATTCAAATTGTTC
>JAYTPS010000225.1:0-3976 GCA_043747155.1 Flavobacterium sp.
CATCTGGATCGGATAACATTGGTTTGTTGGCTTCAAAAATTACATTAAATTTAGTTGCATCACCATAGTATTCTTTAGCAATTTTAGACAACCAATCGCCTTTTTCAACTGTATGATATCTTGCTTCTGGTGCAGGAATTGCAACAGTCATGTTGTTATCAACAGCTTCAACACCATCAACATTTCCAACAGCCAAAACAATTTTTTCAGCATCGGCTTGGTTTTCAACTTCTCCATCAATAACAACAGTTCCATCTGCAGTTAGCGAAATTTTTAAACTTTTAAAAGCCAAACCTAATTCTTGAACATGTGCAATTAAAGCACTTGCTTTTAGTGTTGCTTTTTCTTCAACTGGAGCTTCTTCTTCTTTTTTACCAAAAAGTTTTTTTCCAGCACCTTTAATAAACGAAAACAATCCCATAATATTTATTTTATTAGTTTAAACAAATTTACGAGTATTTTACAAAAAACAACTTGGTTTTCTGTAAAATTAATTCTACTATATTAAGCTTAATTTTACAAAAAAAAAAGTTAAAATCATATATTAGATTTACTTTTGGTTTTTATTTTAAATAAATCCTTAAAAAATCGTAGTTTCGCATTGCAAAACAGAAAACATACTAAAATCAGTGTAACATTTTTTGTTTTTTAGCGACTACTAACTTAAATTAAAATTAACCTTTTTATATTTCAATTATGAAGAAAATTATTTTTTCCTTACTAGCTGCAATCATGCTTTTACCTTCAAGTGTAAAAGCTGACGAAGGAATGTGGTTTTTAATGTTCATTGAACGATTAAACCACCGCGATATGCAAAAAATGGGTTTGCAACTTACAGCCCAAGAAATTTACAGCATCAACAATCACAGTTTAAAAGATGCTATCGTTCAATTTAATGGAGGTTGTACTGCCGAAATTATTTCAAAAGATGGTTTGGTACTAACAAATCACCATTGCGGATATGATGCAATTGCTGAATTATCTACTGCAGAAAAAAATTATTTAAAAGATGGTTATTGGGCTGCAGACAGAAAATCTGAAATGAAACCTTCAAGTTTATATGTGCGTTTCTTTGTTCGTATGGATGATTGTTCTAAACGAATTTTAGCAGTCGTTAACCCAACTATGAGCGAAGCTGATAGAGAAAAAGCTATAAATGCTGAAATTGCTAAAATTGAAAAAGAAAACAATGAAGGCGGAAAATATACAGTTTCTGTTCGTCCATTTTTTCAAGGAAATGAGTTTTATTATTTTGTTTATCAAGACTATAAAGATGTACGTCTAGTTGGAACTCCACCAGAAAGTTTAGGAAAATTTGGTGGTGATACTGATAATTGGGAATGGCCACGTCATACAGCAGATTTCTCAATGTTTAGAGTTTATGCTAATGCAGATGGAACACCAGCAGATTATTCGGAAAACAATGTTCCGTTAAAACCAAAACATTATTTACCAGTAAATTTAGGTGGTGTAAAAGAAAATGATTTTGCCATGATTCTTGGTTATCCAGGAAGAACCAACCGTTGGATGCCAGCTGGTGGAATTGAACAAAATGTAAAATTTGCTTATCCTGCTTGGGTTGAAGGAGCAAAAACAGGAATGGATGGAATGAAGAAATACATGAATCAAAGTGACGCTTTAAATTTAGTTTATGCTTCAAAATTTGCTTCAACTGCCAATTATTGGAAAAATCGTCAAGGAATGATTGACGCATTATCTAAATTTGGAACTTCAAAATCTAAAGCAGTTCAAGAAACAAAATTTAATAATTGGGCTAATAAAAGTGAAAACAAAGTTAAATACGGAAACGTAATCTCTAACATCAATAAATATTACGGTTTAACTAACGAAAAAGCACGACACGATAATTATTTGCAACAATTATTTAGAACCACAGCTTTTGGAACTATTGGAAGAACTTTAGGTAAACAATTGGATACTTATGTAAAATCTGATGCTACAAAACGTGCTTCACTTGCACCACAAATAGTTGAGATGGCAACAGAAATTTTTAAAGAATTGCATCTTCCTGCTGAAAAAGAACTTTTAGCATCACAGTTAAAAGTTTATGCTACAAAATCGACTGGATATGCAATTGCTCCAATGGTTAAAAAAATTGGTGATGAAAACAATAATGATTATACTAAATATGTAAACGCAGCATTCGACTTAAGTATTTTAACATCAGTTGATAGAATTAAAGCGTTTTTAGATTTACCAAGCGAAGGTTTGTTAACTAACGATCCATTATATGCTTTATCGAATGATATGGTAACACATTTCGGAACTAAATCTGATGATATAACTAAAGCTCAAAACGACTATGCATCATCATTTCGTTTATTGGTAGAAGGATTAAGAGAATCTAAAATTGGAACAATAAAATATCCAGATGCCAATTCAACTTTACGTTTAACCTACGGAAAAGTTCGTTCATTACCTACCGACAAACGTAACGATGCAACTTTAAATAATTACACAACACTTGCAGGACAAGTTAAAAAATACAAAAAAGGAGATCAAGAATTTGATTTGCCAACACGTATTTTAGACATGCAAAAAAACAAAGAGTTTGGTCGTTATGCTGACAAAGATGGTTCACTTCACGTTAATTTCTTGACTGATAATGATATTACAGGAGGAAATTCAGGATCGCCAGTTCTTAACGGAAAAGGAGAATTAATTGGTTTAGCATTTGACGGAAACATTGAAGCAATGGCAGGTGATGTAATTTTTGATAACAAGTTACAAAGAACCATCAACGTTGACATTCGCTATGTACTTTGGGTAATCGAAAACTTCTCTGGTGCTAAACATATTGTTGACGAAATGACTTTGGTAAAATAGTTATTGCTGCATACAAAAAAACTCAATAAAAATTAACTCCGAATTAAGAAATTAATTCGGAGTTTTTTTATTCAGTTTCAATTCTAATACCTTTTGAGTGGCTTGTAAACTCTGGTGCATACATACTTTGAATTGTTGTAATTCCGTTAGAAAAATTTCCACTATTGTTAACTCTTATATCATATTCAATAACATAAGTTCCTTTATTTATGGCTTCAAAAAAGAAATGTGTTGCAGCATCTTTTGTACTCATATAATAACTCAGTCCATCATTCCATTTATATTCTGTAAATACATTTATTGGTTCAAAACATGATGCTCTCATGTCTTTTAAATGAATATAATCCATATCCTCTTTTGCAGTAATGATTAATCTAACGGTTACTAAATCGCCTACTTTTAATATGTTTTTAGAATTAATTGGGTGTAATTCTTCACCATTTCCAGAATTTTTCTTTATATACATTTCTTTTCTAGTTGATAAAATACTTCCAGCACTAGTTTTTATTTTATCTAAATCTTCAAAATACTGCCAGTAAATTCCGCCATATCCAGGAACTTTAGATTTATTTTCGATAGAAATTGTAGCCATTTCTTTTTTTATTTCGTCAGCTTTCCAAGTCATTTTTATGTAACCAGTTTCGGATTCTTTTTCATTTTCAATTAGTTTTTTTGAAATAATTTTTTTATCACCAACTTTTATTATTGTATTTTCTTTTACACTTAACCAGCTAGAACCTTTTAATAACAAAGCATAAATGGCTTCGGTAGTAGATTTTGTTGTAGGCCAATTTTTAGTTTGCTTATTTTTTATTAACCAAACTTTCATTGCATCTATTGATTTAGTGTCATTAGTAATTTCAGAAAAAGCTTCAATTAATAAAGCTTGAGTTTCAATTGGAGCTTGAAACCATAAAAAACCTGCTTTATTTTCTATCCAATACATTCCTAAATTTTCATCGCTTGATGATGTTTGTTTTAAACTTTCAATAATTTCTTCGGCAGTTTCTAAATCGTTAAATCTACTTAAAATTAATGCTGCCAATGCTTTATTGTATAATGTATAACTGGTCCAGTTGGATTTTATGAATTGTAAATGTTTATATACTACAACCTTTGTTTTTTTATC
>JAYTPS010000226.1:0-2968 GCA_043747155.1 Flavobacterium sp.
TTTCTCCTCGCAAGACTAAATTTGTTTTTCCTACTCAAAAATAGTGAAAATAAATCAAATTTTATTTGTTTTTAAGCACAGTTCTTTGTTGGCAGATGTTTTTATTTTTTTGCTTTTGTTTTATTTATTTCAATTGATGTTACTAATTTTTCTATTTCTTGCAAACTTGAAAGTATACCATTTTCTGTATTTGAAAGTATAACTAATGCAGTTTTGCTCTTTGGAATATACATTAAAACTGAATTAAAACCTGCAATATCACCTCCGTGAGATATAACTTTTGTATCATAATTTTGTATTATTTGAAATCCTAATCCATATCCGAACTTTTCTATATTACTAGGAAAGTCAGGTGTATTACCATTTGGTGAAAATAATTTTTCATAAACTGGTTTTCCATTGCTTAATAGTGCATAAGTTGTCATCATTTCTAGAGATTTTTTAGTTACTAGTTTTCCACTATTTAATGATTTCATAAAACTCATTAGATCAGTTGCAGTTGATCTTAAACCACCAGCCGAAAATGGCATATGATAATACTGTGGTTTTATAAATGGGTTTTTAAATTCAGTATTGTATGCGTATCCTGCAATCCAATTTTTAGATGTTTTCTCCACATATTCCATCTCTGTATTTTTCATTCCTGACGGAATCAATATATTTTGTGATATGTAATCTGAATACGATAATCCTGATACAATTTCAATAATTTCTCCAAGTAATACATAGCCTGTATTAGAATAATAATGAAATGTTCCTGTTTCAAATAATGATATTTTTTTCATTCTTTCTATGTAAAAATGTGGATTTTTACACATTGGAAAATTTTTCGGCTCGTCTTTCGGCATTTCGCCTTCCCACCAATCTGGAATTCCAGAAGTATGAGAAAGAAGTTGATAAATTGTAATTTTATTGGAATTAGGTAAATTTGGAAAAAATTGTGATATAGTATCGTTCAATGATAATTTTTTCTTTTCTACAAGTTGCATAATCGCTGTTGCCGTAAACGGTTTCGTAATTGACGCAATTCTAAATTCATCATTATTAGTTATTTCAGTTTTACTTTCTAAACTAGTAAATCCGTATGATTTACTAGTGATAATTGAATCATTTATATTAATTGCATATGTTATTCCCACTGTTTTATTGTCCGTTACTAATTCACTAATTAATTTATCAATTTTTTTAAGATTAATGTCTGGTGAACTGCTAGAACATCCTGTTAAAAGTGTAATTATTAGAAAGATATTTAATAACTTTTTCATTTGTTTATTTTTTAGAGGTTAATATTTTGAAGACAAAAATTAATCTCTAAATCTAAAATGAAAGTTATAAATGTCACGACATTTTTATGAAATTAATACGACATTCTTATGACTTATTATTGATTTACAGTTGTTTATAATAGGTTTGGAACGAATTTTAAAATTTCTTTTGATTTATTCAAGCGAATTGAAGTTTCGATTATAAAATATATATTTATTAAAACGCAAAATATATATATGTTAATTGGAAACCGACCACTTTTCAAAATATCAAAATGTGCCGATAAAAGCAAAAAAGTTATAGTAATTAAAGTCCATAAAATTTGAAAATTCAATATTTTCGTTGCATTAGTATTTAGTTTCTCTTTATTTTTCCAATAAAAAATAGCAGGAAGTATTAGATTTGATAATGGAATAAATAAAACACATAATGCAAGAAAATTCATTTTTTTTATTGTTGCAATATTTTCTAAATAAAACTCTTTGTTTTCATTTCCTACTACTAAATCCTTAATATCAATTTTTAAAATCTTACACAGCGATTTCAATATATATGGACTTGCAGAAGTTGCATTTTTTTCAATTCTCTGAATTGTTCTTATTGAAATTCCCGATAATTTTGAAAGTTCATCTTGAGATAATCCGTTTATTTTTCTATATTCTTTTAATGACTTTTTCATTTATTTTGAATGTAATTTAGACAAAAGTATAGATTTATTTTAACTTTGGTGTTTCGTACATATTTCGGAAGAAAATATCTGCCAACGTTCTCACGCTTGTAGCAGTTGGGGTTAAAAGTTCACTTTCCTTTCGGTTAAAGACTGAACTTTGCATGTACAAGACAAGTTTTAATTAAACAATAAGCCCCAATTGCTACAAACGTGTGTTGGAGGATGCCATAACTTTTTACATTCCAATTTTCACGTTTCATTTTGTTTTCAGTTTTGTTAAGTATCTATTTTAGTGGTACGGTTGTCTTATCTATTTTGGCTCCTACTATCTATTTTGGCGGTTCTCTGTTTTAGATTGGCAGTTTACATAATTAATTTGCCATAAAAATCATTTAGTTTAGCAATAGCTTATTTTATTTGTGCGGTTGTCATATCTATTTTGGCGGTTACTTTATTTATTTTAGAATAATGCTTAGGCAATTTTGCATAAGCATTATTTAATATAGCTATTTTTTATTCTATTATTAATTTACTTTTACTTGACCCCAAGTCTGTTTTTATAATTATTAAATAAGTTCCAGATTCATAATTTGAAATATCGAATTGTGTGTTTATTTTATTTACTTCTATAGTTTTCAATATTCTTCCTTGTATGTCACATAGTGTTACTTCTTTTATGCTTTTACTATTACTTGTAATGTTTACAATAGTATTAGTTGGATTAGGAAAAACTTTGAAGTTACTATTTTCATAGGTTAATGTAGATAAACCTTGTCGGTTGGCATTTGGAAATGTATTGCAATCAACAAGGAAAAAATTTGGTAAATGATAGTTATCATAAAAAGTATAAGTTTGTCCTTGTTTTGTGTAACAATGAATTCTAGTAAATGTTGCTAGTGAACTATCTAAACTCTGCGGAGTACTGCATGAATTAAATATATTTCCAACTCCTTCCAATGCTTGACCAGCTAATGTTACACCTGCAAAAAGAGATGAAATTCTTTTGTAACCTGATGTAGTAATATTTAATAT
>JAYTPS010000227.1:0-6390 GCA_043747155.1 Flavobacterium sp.
TTCATAAAATTATGAGTATTCTGCCACACAGACCACCATTTTTATTAATTGATAGAATTATAGAAATGTCTGACACGCATGTTGTTGGAATGAAAAATGTAACTATGAATGAAAATTTCTTTGTGGGTCATTTTCCAGATGCACCAGTCATGCCTGGTGTTTTAATTGTTGAAGCAATGGCGCAATCTGGTGGAATATTAGTATTAAGTACAGTTCCAGATCCAGAAAATTACCTTACCTATTTCATGAAAATAGATAATGTTAAGTTCAAACAAAAAGTGCTTCCTGGTGACACATTAATATTTAAATGCGAATTAATAACGCCAATAAGAAGAGGAATTTGTCACATGCAAGCCAATGCATATGCTAACGGAAGATTAGTTGCCGAAGCAGAATTAATGGCACAAATAGCTAAAAAGCAATAAAAATATAAAGTATGAATCAACCATTAGCATATGTTCATCCTGGAGCAAAAATTGCAAAAAATGTTGTAATTGAACCCTTTACAACAATCAATAATAATGTTGAGATTGGAGAAGGAACATGGATAGGTTCAAATGTAACCATCATGGAAGGCGCAAGAATTGGTAAAAATTGCAGTATTTTTCCTGGAGCTGTAATTGCAGCAGTGCCACAAGATTTAAAATTTGGAGGTGAAGATTCACTTGCAATAATAGGCGATAACACCACTGTAAGAGAATGTGTTACAATTAATAGAGGAACAATTGCTTCGGGTCAAACTAAGATTGGAAAAAATTGTTTAATTATGGCAACAGCACACATTGCTCACGATTGTCATATTGGTGATAATGCTATTATTGTAAATGGTGTTGCGCTAGCAGGTCATGTAATTGTTGGCGATTATGCAATAATTGGTGGTTTGGCTGCAATTCATCAATTCATTCATATTGGTCATCATGCCATGATTTCTGGTGGTTCTTTAGTACGAAAAGATGTTCCTCCTTATACAAAAGCTGCAAAAGAACCATTATCTTATGTTGGAATTAATTCTGTTGGACTTAGAAGAAGAGGTTTTACATCAGAAAAAATTAGAGAAATTCAAGATATTTACAGAATATTATATCAAAAAAATTATAATACGTCACAAGCGGTTGGAATCATTGAAGCCGAAATGTCAGCTTCGCCAGAGAGAGATGAAATTTTAGATTTTATAAGAAATTCTTCTCGAGGCATCATGAAAGGTTATTCTGGAGCATATTAAAAATAAACAATAAAAAAAGAACATAAAGAATAGAAATAATTATTATAAAAATAAAATAAAAAATGGCATCTACATCAGATATTAGAAACGGATTATGCATAAAATTCAATCACGATATTTATAAAATTATCGAATTTCTTCATGTGAAACCTGGAAAAGGTCCAGCATTTGTTAGAACTAAATTAAGAAGTTTAACTAATGGAAAAGTCTTAGACAATACCTTTTCTGCTGGTCATAAAATTGATGAAGTTCGAGTAGAAACTCATTCTTATCAATATTTATATGCGGAAGGAGATTTATTTCATTTTATGAATGTAGATACTTATGAGCAAATTACGCTTGATAAAAAGATTCTTGACGCACCAGATTTATTAAAAGAAGGAACAGTAGTAATGGTTCAGGTTAATACCGAAACTGAATTACCACTTTCTGTAGATATGCCATCGTCAATTGTATTAGAAGTAACTTATGCTGAACCTGGAGTTAAAGGAAATACAGCAACTAATGCTACAAAACCTGCCAAAGTTGAAACAGGTGCTTCTGTAAATGTTCCTTTATTTATTAACGAAGGAGACAAAATTAAAATTGACACAGCTACAGGTTCTTATATGGAACGTGTAAAAGAATAATTTTGTGAACGATTTTCAGAAAAAATCGAACACTGAGCACTGAACACTAAATTTATGAAGTTTTCAAAAACACATACTCTTAAAGAAATTTCCAAAATCATCAATTGTCAACATGTTGGCAATGATGATTTTCCAGTTGAAGGAATGAATGAAATTCACGTAGTTACAGCCGGAGATATAGTTTTTGTAGACCATCCAAAATATTATGATAAAGCACTACAATCAGCAGCTTCAATTGTTTTAATTAATAAAGAAGTCGCTTGTCCTGATGGAAAAGCATTAATAATTTCAGATGATCCGTTTCGAGATTTTAATAAATTAACAAAACACTTTAGACCATTTCAAGCAACAAATCAAGCTATTTCAATATCGGCTTCAATTGGAGAAGGAACATTTATTCAACCAAATTGCTTTATTGGAAATCATGTTAAAATTGGTTCAAATTGTATAATTCATTCTAATGTAACTATCTATGATGGTTGTATAATTGGAAATAATGTAATAATTCAAGCAGGAACAATTATTGGTGCCGAAGCATTTTATTATAAAAAACGCCCAGAAGGATTTGATCAATTACTTTCAGGTGGAAGAGTATTAATTGAAGATAATGTTGGAATTGGGGCACTTTGCACTATAGATAAAGGCGTAACTGGAGATACAACTATTGGAGAAGGTACGAAAATTGACAATCAAGTACATGTTGGTCATGATACCGTTATTGGCAAAAAATGTTTAATTGCTGCTCAAACTGGAATTGCAGGTTGTGTTGTTATAGAAGATGAAGTTACACTTTGGGGTCAAGTTGGTACAACAAGTGGAATAACCATTGGTGCTAAAGCTGTAATATTAGGTCAAACTGGAGTTACCAAATCAGTTGAAGGCGGAAAATCTTATTTTGGAACTCCAATAGAAGAATCTAGAGAAAAATTAAAACAATTAGCAAATATTAAACGCATACCCGAAATTTTAAAAAACCTAAAATAATGCACTCAAAAGAAATTGTACTCGATTTTTATAAATCAGATGTCATTTTAGATAAGAATACTGTAAAAGAGTTTCTTCATCCTCAAATTACAATTGATTGGAATAGTAGTAAAGGATTTATTCAAATGAATTTTGACGACATTATTTCACTTGTTGAAGAAATGAGTAAAGCATATTTGCGTTCCAAAATAAAAATAAGCCATATTATTGAAGAAGGTGTTACTGTTGCAGTTCGTTTTTCGCACTTTGTAAAAACAATAGAAAACCCTAGTGAAGAAATGCTTTTAGCACATTTTTTTGTTATCTGGGAAATAAAAGACGGAAAACTATTTAAAGGATTTCAAATGAGTCAGTTTTCTTAAAAAAAAACTAAAAAACATTGTTAAAAAAACTGATTGCCAAGCAGTATAAACTCATCACTTTTTAATACTTTTGCAAAATAATTTAAACACAATATAAAACATATAACATGAGCGTTTTAGTTAATAAAAATTCAAAAATAATAGTTCAAGGTTTTACAGGTAGTGAAGGAACATTTCATGCTTCGCAAATGATTGAATATGGAACAAACGTTGTTGGTGGTGTAACTCCAGGAAAAGGAGGAACAACACATTTAGAACGTCCTGTTTTTAATACTGTAAAAGATGCTGTTGAAAAAGCAGGAGCAGATACTACTATAATTTTTGTTCCGCCAGCTTTTGCTGCAGATGCTATTATGGAAGCTGCAGATGCAGGAATTAAAGTAATTATTTGTATTACCGAAGGAATTCCAGTGGCCGATATGATTAAAGCTTACTCATATATTAAAGATAGAAATTGTAGATTAATTGGTCCAAATTGTCCAGGAGTTATAACTCCAGATGAAGCTAAAGTTGGAATTATGCCAGGTTTTGTTTTCAAAAAAGGTACTGTTGGAATTGTTTCTAAATCGGGAACATTAACCTATGAAGCTGCAGACCAAGTTGTAAAACAAGGTTTAGGAATAACTACAGCTATTGGAATTGGTGGTGATCCAATTATTGGAACAACTACCAAAGAAGCAGTTGAATTATTAATGAATGATCCTGAAACACATTGTATTGTAATGATTGGAGAAATTGGTGGTCAACTAGAAGCTGATGCCGCAAAATGGATTAAAGCTGATGGTAACAGAAAACCTGTTGTAGGTTTTATTGCTGGTGAAACTGCACCAAAAGGTAGAACAATGGGTCATGCAGGTGCAATTGTTGGTGGCGCTGATGATACAGCCGAAGCAAAAAAACGCATCATGAGAGAATGTGGTATTCATGTTGTTGATTCTCCTGCAGAAATTGGTAAAAAAGTTAAAGAAGTAATGTCTTAATTACATAAAAAAAATATTTAAAAAGCTCTGAATTATCATAATTTCAGAGCTTTTTTATTTAATTCAGAGTTAAAACTCCTAAAATTTCATTATGCAAAAAAGGTCCACCAGGATAATGTGCTGTGTAATCTAAGTTTAACCAAATTTGACCTCTATCATCAATATGATAATTAATTACTTTACCATAACTTTCCTTAACAAATAGTTCTTTTTTTATCAAATAGTTTATGGCTTCAAATTCTTTTTTTGTTCCAATAAGAATTTCTGGATAAATATGACCATCAGTATGAATTAATCGTGCCGTTCCTCCAATAGATTTTACACAAGATGCCATTAAAATTGAATGATCATCACAATCACCTGACAAGTAGCGAATTGATTCTGATGCCGAAGCAATATAGTCTTTATTTTTTGGATCACTTACATAATTCCATCTTGAATTTATTTCTTTAAAAACAGCAAAGCATTGAATTATTGTAAAAAAATCATGATATTCTTTTACTCCTTTAAAATGTTTGGTTGTTGCCATAATTGCAAAATTTCTAACCTTAGGATTATCATATTCTATTGCATCAAGAACTTTCGATTTATTTGGAAACGGCAATAATTTAGAGATTATAATATCTTGAGGATTTGGGTTTTCAGACATATAATACATCATGTATCTATAATCTTCAAAGACACTTTTAAAACCATATTTGCCAAATATTGTTCCAACAAAAAGAATAATTAAATAAAGAAAAACACCAATAAGAATTATTTTTCTCATGGCTCTTAATAACAATTGAATGCTAACAACAATAAGAATAAAAAGAAAAATCCTGTCAATATGCCAAAACCAATTTAAATCTATAAAGTTTTGATGCGCAATAATAAATATTGGAATTGCAATTAAAATATTTAAAATAAATATAATAATCATATCCCAAGGTTTTTTAACCGTGAGTTGATTGTCTATTTGTTGATAAGTAATATTTTTTAAAGCTATCATTTAAAAACCAAAATACATAAAACTTAAATAGTTTTTATGATTTCAGCAAAAGTACCTTTTTTCTCAATAATTTTAAGGTCAAATAACTGATTTTGAATTTTGTTTAACATTTCAACAGACAATTGGCTTTGCGACCATTTGGTAATAGAAAGCCATTCTTGAATATCTTCAATATTTAATTTGTATTTTTCTGATAAAGTTCTATCTATACTCGGAATTTTCTTAAAATCTTGAGTTGTAATATTTATAATTTTTAAAATTTGTGCTATTGTATTGGGATGTTTTTTTAAAACTTCGTCACGAACTGCAATTACAAAACATGGCCAAGGTGTTGGACAATCGGCAATTTTTTTAAAAATTCCTTTATCTACTAGAGGTTTTGTCATAAATTTTTCCCACATAAAATAGTCTGATTCTCCTTTTGATAGACTTTCAACTGCTCCATCAATAGTATTTACGATTTCAAATTCTAGATTTTCAGTATTCCAATTTTGATTATTGGCATTAACATAAGCCATTAATTGTGATCCAGAACCTATTCTTGAAATGGCAACTTTTTTATTTTCTAAATCGGAAAGTTTTTTAAAATTAGATTTTGCATCAACATGAATTCCCCAAACTAAAGGCGATTCTACATAAATTTGAACAATTTTAGAAGTATTTCCATCGTTGATGTCTTTTATAATTCCTTCAGTTAGAAGAATTGCAATATCTGTTTCTTCGTCGCGAAGCATTTGGCACATTTTTCCTGTTCCTTCTGGCACATCTGTCCATTGTAAATCGATTCCAAAGTTTTCAAATTCGCCATTTTCTATGCATAAATGCCAAGGAAAGTTGAAATGTTCTGGAACTCCAGCTATTTTAATTTGCTTCATTATAGTTTTAAAGTTTCAATGTTTAAAATTGTTTAAATAGAACGTTGCTCAATACAAGTTTCACGAATTTTCCAAATTTGGTCAAAAGTATGTTTTATTTGATGTTTTAAAATCCAATTTTTAATAAAATTTTGATGAAATTCTATTTTAAAATCAGCAACTTGAAAAGTTTCGATTTCAATTTCTTGAAGAATATCATTTTTAATTTTTTCAAAATTGGAAGTAGTTGAAGTTACATCAATTACTTCAGTGTTCACTTTTAAATAACAATGCGCTTCTGGTATGTATTCTAAATTATTTTCTGATAAAACGGTACCAATTTTTGGTATATTTGTTTCAGACATTTT
>JAYTPS010000228.1:0-5661 GCA_043747155.1 Flavobacterium sp.
CTTCACTGAGCAATTTTAAGGTTGCTTCTATGTTTTTATCCGAAGTATTTACTGTTGATTTTATGAATTGAATTTGGGTCATTTTGTTGTTGTTTCGAGAAACCAAATCATCTTGTTTCCACTAATTGTTATTGTATACATCAAAAAGTTTTAAATCTTTTAATGTTTGTATCATTTCATAAAATACTCAAAGGCAGGAACTAAATAAATTGTTTTTACCTCTAGTTGCAAAGTATCTTTTTGATTTTGAGTAATTATAAATCCCTCTTTCAAATCGAAAAATTGCATTGCTTCTAATAATCCGTTTATTTCTCTAGTTTTAGTATCCGCATTTATTTCATAACAAACTTGAATGGCTGTTGTGCATTTTTCTTTTTCAAACAACACAAAATCACACTCGTTTTTTTCTTTAAAATAATACATTTTTGTGCCATAATTTCTTAGATAAATATAAACTGCATTTTCTAAAATTCTTCCTTTATCTTGACTAAAACTTAACGAATTGGCATTGATTAATCCGTTATCTATGGCATAAACTTTTCTTGGATTTACCGAAATACTTTTGGCTGACCAACTAAATTTGTGTAAAAAAAATAACAAATAGGCGTCTTCTAACCAACTCAAATAATCAATAACAGTGTTGGTTGAACCTAATTGAAATGCTTTTTTCAAACTCGTATATGTGGTTTCTTTTCCTATATTTGATAACAGAAAAAGCGCAATATCAACAAGAGCTTTGGTATTTCTAATTCCGTGACGTATTGCTATATCACGCAAAACGATATCTTTAAAAAGATTTTGAAGGATTTCTTCGTTTTTGATTTTTAAAAATTCTGGAAATCCACCTTTTTTTAAGTAATTTTCTAATGATTGTAAATTAGATTCTTTCTTTTCAAAAATTAAAAATTCTTGATATGAAAAAGGAAACAATTCGGTATTTAAATATCTTCCTGTAAGTCGTGTTCCTAAATCTTTACTTAATAAAGAAGCGTTTGAACCTGTTACAAATACTTTTTTTTCGTAATCGTTCAATTGTCTAACATACACTTCCCATTGAGGAACGTTTTGAATTTCGTCAAAAAAATAAGCTTCTACATCGTTAGGTAGTAATTCTTCAAGTTTATAAAAATCGGCAACTTCAAAATTTATTATTCTTGGATCTTCAAAGTTTAAATAACAAACTTTATCGTACTTTGACATTAAAAAATTGAGTAAAGTACTTTTACCGCAACGTCTTACGCCAGATATGACTTGTATAAAATCATTGTCAGTTGCTACTGAAACATTTTTGTTTCTAGTAACAACAACTTTATTTTGCTTTATTTTTTCTTGTTGAAATAAATAAGCTGCTTCAATTTGAGATTTTAATACCATTTTACAAATGTAATTATATTTTAATAAAATACAAACTTATATTTTAGTAAAATACAAAAATGTTCATTAGTAAAATACAAATTTGTATATTAATAATATGTACTATGTTATAAAATCTAAATAATTTTGTTTGTTAATTACTTCAAAAGTTGCCTCTGGATAAGCTTTTGCGAAAGCGGTTGGAATTTTGGCTTTGCGGTTTTCATTCCATTTGAATTCAAATCCTGCCAAGTTATCGCCGTTTTCTTCCAACCAATCTAATTCTTGTTGATCGTAAGTGCGCCAGAAATAATTAGTGTCTGATTTTTGGGTATAATTTTGAAATTTTACACGTTCACAAGCTAAATAATTTTCCCATAAAGCACCAACATCTGTTCTGGTTTCTAATCTAGTAAAAGTATTTATAATTGCATTTCGAATTCCGTTATCGTAAAAATACCAACGGTTAGATTTTGTAATTTCCTTGCGTAAATTTCTACTAAATCCAGCAACTTTATATATCACAAAAACTTTCGAAAGCAAGTCCAGATAACTTTCGACGGTGTTTTTAGAAATCCCCAATTGTCTTGCTAATTCTTGTAAAGAAACTTCATGACCTAGTTGAAAAGCAACTAATTTAAGTAAATCTAAAATTTTATTAGATTGTTTAATGCCTTCATAAACCAAAATGTCTTTCAATAAATAAGAATTAATTATTTCTTTTAAATAGCTTATTTTGTCATTCCAATCGTTATAATGTTCTAATTCTGGATAACTTCCAAAGAGCAATCGTTCTTCTAGTTTAGCGCTAGTTTCCTTATAATTTTCTTGATTTGAAAATTCCATTTGAGCAAAAGGAAATAAATAAATAGTATTTTTTCGTCCAACTAAAGGTTCTCCCAACTTGTTTGACAAATCAAAAACGGATGATCCAGTTGCAATAATTTTTATTCCATCGATTGTATCTACTATCAATTTTAAAATCAATCCAATATCTGGAATATTCTGTGCTTCGTCAATAACCAACAGTTTTACTTTGGCTAAAAGTCGTCTATAATTGGCAACCGAACGTTCTTTCAAAAGATTGGCATCTTCAATGTCTTCCCCATTCAGTTGCAAATAATCTTGTTTTGGAATTGTTGAAAGATAATTTTTTATAAAAGCTGTTTTCCCAACACGTCTTGCGCCTAATAAAACCAATACTTTATTAGGCAAAACCTTTTTGTTGAATGAAATAGTGATACCTCGATTTAAGAAATTCATACTTTAGAATTTAGTAATTATTGGTGCAAATATAACTAAAAAATGTTAATTCAGTCAGTTGGTTGACTAAATTTGCATTAATTCGGTCAGTTGATTGACTGAATTTACATTAATTTGGTCAGTTGATTGACTGAATTTACATTAATTCGGTCAGTTGGTTGACTGAATTAATGTAAATTTGGTCAACTATTAATCCTGAACTATAAAATCTTTAGAGTCTTCTTTCTTAAATTCGGGCTGAATGTTGATGTGATTGATGTGAAATTGTGTGAACAAAACTTGTTCAATCTTATCTAAAAGTATATTAAATTCGCTCATTTTTATATCGTTAGAACAATCAAGGTGCGCTTCGAGATGCAATTCGTCATCATTTAAATTCCAAATATGAATATGATGTAACTTATTAACACCTTCAATTTTATGAACTTCACGAACAATTTCTTTAATATCTATATTATCTGGTGTAAAAAGCATTAAAATTTTGGTAGAAGTTTTTATCAAATCAATTCCAACCACAATTAAATAAATTGCAATTAAAATTGTCATTACACTATCAACCCAAAACCAACCGAAATATTTCATTAACAATCCGCCAATTAAAACGGCTACAGATGCCATCATATCTGTAAATAAATGCAAATATGCCGATTTCATATTAAGGTTATGTGCTGCATCTTTTTTTAGTAACAAAGCCGAAAATCCGTTAACAGCAATTCCTAAAATTGATAAATAAATTACTAAATTAGATTCAATAGTTTTTGGATCAAATAAACGTTCTATTGCGCCATAAATTAAAAATAATGCTACAATTATTAAAGTTGATGCGTTTACAAAAGCGGCAATAAGTTCGGCACGTTTATATCCAAATGTGTGATTTAGAGATGCTTTTCTTTTGGATAATTTATTGGCGTACAAACTAAAAACCAAAGTTAAAACATCGCTAAAATTGTGTAATGCATCTGATATTAACGCCAAACTTCCAGAGAAAATTCCGCCTACAACTTGAGCTGATGTAATTAAAATATTAAGTAAAATAGAGTAAATTAAGTTTTTACCTTTTACTTCGTGTTTGTGAATGTGTACGTGGTTGTTTGACAAAATTATTGTTTTCTGTTTTTAATTTCTTCTTCAATTTTTTTTAATTTAGAACCTGTGTTCAACAAAAAAAACATCGCACCCAATATCCAAAAAGGATGCATTTTAGATTTCATGTAAATGGCATAAAAAACATTTAGAACAGAAAGAACAGTTAAAACAATAAATATTTTTTGCCAATTGGATAATGATTTTTGCTTTAATTGTAATTCTTCTAATGATAAATTAGAATATTCTTTTTTATCAAACATAATTTAATTTTAATAATTTAACAACTAATTTTATCAACTCGAGTTGCATGTCTTCCACCTTCGAAATTGGTGTTTAAAAAAACATCAACCATTTCTACAGCTTGGGCAATAGAGGTAAATCGTGCCGGAATACTTATAATATTAGCATCATTATGTTGCCTTGCAAGTATTGCAATTTCTTTTGTCCAGCACAATGCAGCACGAATTCCTTGATGCTTATTGGCTGTCATTGCAATGCCGTTGCCGCTTCCGCAAATTACAATTCCGAAATTAGCAACCTTCTTTTCTACATCAAGCGCCACTGGATGACCAAAATCTGGATAATCTACACTATCAAAAGTATTAGTTCCATGATTTATAATTTGATAACCTTTAGATTCTAAAAAAGTAACAATTGCTTTTTTATAATCTGGTCCAGCATGATCGTTTCCTATTGAGATTTTCATATATTGTTATTTTTAAACTCGTTTTCTATTTCTTCAATTGTTGGCAAACTACTTTTTAAATCTTCTGGAATTATTTCAGTTAATTGAAATTCACTTATACCTATTGGTTTATTTAAATCTCGCAAAGCAAATTCTGCTTCAATATTATTTTTGTCTCTACATAATAAAATTCCTATTGATGGCTTATCGTCATCACTTTTTAACAAAGTATCAATTGCTGAAAGATAAAAATTTATTTTACCTGCATATTCTGGAATAAATTTGGTGTTTTTTAATTCAATAACAACATAACATTTTAATTTGATATGATAAAAAAGTAGGTCAATAGAATAGTCGTTTTCAGCTATTGCAAATCGGTATTGTTGCGCTACAAATGCAAAACCTTTTCCTAATTCTAATAAAAATTTCTTTAAATTATTTATTAATTGGTTTTCTATGTCCTTTTCTTTAGCAGAAGTTGATAAGGTTAAAAAATCGAAAATATATGGATCTTTAAGCGTTTGTTCTGCTAAATCTGAAAATGGTTCAGGTAATGTATTTTTGAAATTAGTTATAGAATTTCCTTTTCTATCAAACAAATTTGTTTTTATTTGGAGTGCTAAAACATCTCTACTCCAGTTATTTTCAATAGTTTGTTTTATATAAAATGTAGCTACTTTAATATCTCTTGATTTACTGAAAATCAATATATTGTGTCCCCAAGGAATTTGGGCAACAAGCTGTTGCCTAATTTCAGAATTGTTATAAAAAGAATAAAAATTACGGATGTATTTTATATTTCTTGTCGAAAAACCTTTTAGGTCTGGAAATTCCTCTTTTAAATCTTTAGAAATTTGTTCAATAAGTTTTTCACCCCAACTATAAAATTCTTGCTTTTCAGAAATCATTTTTCCTAATTCCCAATAAAATTTTATCAGTTCAGAATTAACCGCAATTGCAGCTTTTATTTGAACAGAACGAACTTGATTTTTTAATTCGTTTATCCAAATTTTATAATCGGTATTTATTTGATGTAAATCTGACATTTGTAAAAATATTATCTTTACAAAAATAATCATTTAATAATGAAATTTACAGCAACTATTTCAAGATTTGAAGGAAGCGAAATTTATTGGACTTCTATTATTATTATTCCTAATGAAATCTTTCAAAAAATGATTTCGCTTTCGCCAAATAAAAGAATTATTTGCACCATAAATAATTCTTATACTTTTCATTGTGCCATGATACTAAAAAATCCTTTTCATTATATT
>JAYTPS010000229.1:0-3688 GCA_043747155.1 Flavobacterium sp.
CATTTGATGATTATGGTAGATTAATTCAAAGTACTTTGGCAAATGGATTAATTACTTCTATTTCATATATTGGATTAACCGTAACTGGTAATGATGGCATTAAAACTACAAGTTCAACCAAAAACTCAAACGGTCATGTAATTACCTCAACTGATCCTGGAGGAACAATAAATTTTACATATTATGCAAATGGAAATTTAAAAACTTCAACTTTTGAAAATATTCAACAACAACTCGAATATGATGATTTTGGAAGAAAAAAGAAGTTAACGGATCCATCAGCAGGTATTTATACATACACCTATAATTTTTTAGGAGAGGTAAAGGAAGAGACAACACCTAAAGGAAAAACCACATACAATTATAATGATTATGGAAAATTATTACAAACTAAATTAGAAGGTTTAAGTATTGCAGATGTAACAAATATTACTACAAACTATGTATATGACAGTACTACTAAATTGTTAACTTCTTTAAATGTAATTAATCCTAATGATGGAAATTCAACTTATGTTTATGAATATGATTTATATAAAAGGTTATTTAAAACCACGGAAAATGGTGTTTATGCTCAGTACCAAAAAACAATAACTTTTGACTTGTATGGAAGAGAAGAAAAAATATTATATTATGGACGTGATATTGTTTCTTCAAAAAGTTCTTCAAAACATATAAGAAACACATTTAAAAACGGCTACCATTGGCAAATTCTTGACAATGATACTAGTGTATCTTTATGGATTAATAATTATGTAAATGCCAAAGGTCAATTGACTTCTGGTAGATTTGGTAATGGTATTGATGAAACTTATGTTTATAATAGTTTTGGTTTACCAACAATTGCTTCTGCAAACATTACAACGACCACAGTTGTAAATAATGGTGGTATGCTTGAAGAAACTTCAACAACGCAAAACATTTTTAACTTAAGTTATAACTTTAATTCACAAAGAGGACTTTTAAATAGCAGGTTTTCAAGTTTATTTGATATTACTGAAAGTTTCCAATATGATAATTTAGATAGACTAACTCAATGGTCTTCTTTACCAGAAAAATTACATAATTTACAATTTGCAACAACTGTTGAAGGATTTACTGCAACAACTGGAGCGGTGATAGCATCTGTTACTGGAAAATTAAGAGTTACAGCTACACCTGCTGCTTCTGGAGCTAAAAAACTAATATATGCTAATACACCGCTTGGAACTAAATTAAACATATCTGCAATTATTAATAAAAGTACAACTAATCAAGTTCGAGTTGTTATTATTGAACAACATCCAGTTTCTGGAGCCACTATTGAATATGTTTTAGGATTGGCCAATGAAGGTTCTTTTAGTGCCAATTATGAAGTTTCAACCTATAAAAATGTATATATAAAATTTGACAAAGCACCAACCAGTAATGATGTTGGTATATCAAAAAACTTTTTTGTTGATAATTTGGTTATAACAAAGATTAATGAAGAACAACAACAATATGACAATAAAGGAAGAATTACTCAAAGTAAAATAGGAACATATACGTATGATGCAGTTAAAGAGTATAGAAACCATAGGGTAGTTATTTCTCCTGCCGGAAGAGATTATTATTCAACACATCCGCTTCAAGAAGTTTCTTATAATGCTTTTAAAAGCCCTATTAGAATATATGAAGAAGGATTTGATAAAATAAATTTTGCGTATAATACTTTTCAGAATAGAAGCACTATGTTTTATGGTGGCTTGCAAGAAGACAAACTATTGCGTGCCAAACGAAAACACTATTCTGCTGATGGCAGTATGGAAATAAAAACCAACGGTACTACCATAGAATTTATTACCTACATTGGTGGTGATGCCTATAGTGCACCAGTAATTTTTAAATCAAACGGAGCCACTGCCCAAGAATATTTATATTTGCACCGAGATTATTTGGGTAGTATTGTTGCCATAACCAACCAAGCTGGAGCAATAGTTGAAAAACGACATTTTGATGCTTGGGGCAATGTTGCTAAAGTTCAAGATGGCGCAGGCAATAATCTAGCAGGATTAACCGTTATAGATAGAGGATATACCAGCCATGAACATTTGCAAAGTGTAGGATTGATTCACATGAATGGTAGGTTGTATGACCCTAAAGTACATCGTTTTTTACAGCCCGATAATTTTATTCAAGATCCTACTAATACACAAAATTATAACCGTTATGGTTACGTTCTTAACAATCCTTTAAAATATAGTGACCCGAGTGGTGAGGAATTTATTTTGCTAACAGCTATTGTAATTGGTGCAATCTCTGGCGCTACTATGTATGGAATAATGTCATTTTTTAACAATCAACCCATAACTTTAGGTGGCTTTGCAAAAGCTACATTTATGGGCGCTCTTAGTGGTGCTGTAACATGCGGAATTGGTTCAGGAGCCGAATCAATAAATAACTTTTACCTCAAGGCAGGATTTCAAGCTCTAGCACATGGAGTTTTTCAAGGAGGTATGAGTTATATAAGTTCTGGAGATTTTTGGACTGGTTTTGCAAGTGGTTCTGTGGCAAGTATTGTTGGTAGTGCTATTGAAGGTGGACAAACTAAATTGAATGACGGTACATTTAAAATTCACCAACCACTTTTTAAAACCGTTGAAGAACAAGGTGCTGCTGTGATGGTTTTTGGAATAATTGGTGGTGGTGCCGCAGCGGAATTAAGTGGTGGTAACTTTTTTATGGGCGCATTTAGCGGTGCTATGGTTAGTGGACTCAATCACGCAATGCATCAGATGGATGAAGCATTTGCAAGAAACAAACTTGATAGAGAGGTAGATGCCGCTTACGATGCAAGTGCAGACAGCGAGGCACCTGCAACAGATGCTACCTTAGTAAAAGTTAAAAATGCTATACCAACTCTTAAAGGACTTTATGCTGAAACTGGAAATGTAAAAATGTATGCACAACCAGATTATGATTATGCACCAAGTGATGGTAATTCTATGGCAAAAACATTTGCTTACAGTACAGATAATTACAAAACTTCAACAGCAACATATTTTAAAAGTTCTTTTAGTTCCTACAGAACTTTAGCCAGAACGATGCTTCACGAATTTGGACATAGTGTTCATTATTTTAATGGAGATTTCCTTAGATATAAAAGTAGCGGTAGTCATACTGATAGACAAATGCAAAATTGGAAAGAAGTATATGCTTTCAAATTTGCTTTTAATAATGGAGGAGTTCCATACAAAAATGATCCGTGGTATATAATGAATAAATAAAATGAAAAATATAAAAATAACTTTCATCTTGATATTATTGAGTTTTAAATTATTTGCTCAAGTAGATTTTCCTCAAGATATTATTACAAAAAATGGGATAGTTAAGGCTTCAAAATATGCGGTTCTATCAAAGACGAATCCAAATTATTATAAAAAACCTGTTGGATTATTGCTACAGTCAGAAAGTGTATTTGACATTAAAGGTCGTCTTATTAGTACTTTTAGTCCAAATGGTGCTGACGCATCACATTCAGATTCGAGAGGTTTAAAGCACTATTATTTTTATAAAAATGATAAAATTGTAAGGATGTCTAGAGTTGATTTTGATTCAATAACAGTCGAATATTTATATTTTGATAAAAAAAATATCATTTTTAAAATAAAGACTAATGAAAAAAATGAAAAAATCGGATTAGAATTAATTTATAACGATGCTAATG
>JAYTPS010000230.1:0-2872 GCA_043747155.1 Flavobacterium sp.
ATGGGTATATGTTCTGTAAATCATGGTAAAAATAAACCCATAATATGCCCAAATAGATTTCTTGAAGACAATTTAGTTTTTAGAAATATTTGTGAAAGTGCATTTGGAACTGTTGATAATATCCTTTTATTTAAAGAAGTTAAGTTAAATGCTGTAGGTGCATTTGATTTTGTATTAGTAAAGCATAAACCTATTAGTAGTAAAATTGAAGATTTTTGTATTGTTGAGTTTCAATCAGATTCAACAACAGGAACAGGTTCATTAGTTAATGCTTTGAAAGATTTTATGGATGGTAATGAATTTAAAAAAACTTATGGTTTCGGAATGAACACATACAATACTATAAAATTATCTTACATGCAAATGCTAATAAAAGGTCAAGTTATGGAATCTTGGAATAAAAATATATATTGGGTAATGCAAAATTTTGTTTTTGACAATATGACAAAACGATTTAACTTAAAAGATTTGGAAAATTCTGAAAAATTAAATACACATTTTCATATTTATGATTTAATAGAAAATAATAATATTTATAATTTAAATTTAGTTGATAAAAAATCTACTACAGTTGCTAATTTAATTAAAGCATTTACTCATCAACCAACTCCAAGTTTAGACAGTTTTATTTCAAAATTAGAACAAAGAATTGAATTAAAATTAGGAATTAATTTCAGATAATTTTATCAACAATTAAATTTATTTATCAATTTTATTTATAAAAATCTAATCTTTTTTAATACTCAAAAACACCAAACTCACTTTTAATTGTAAGTTTTTTTGTTTCATTATTTTCTACTCTACCAACAATTTGTGCGTCAACATTGAACGATTTTGAAATTTCAATAATATCATTTGCAATTTCTTGTGGTATATAAATTTCCATTCGATGTCCGCAATTAAAAACTTGGTACATTTCTTTCCAATCTGTTTTAGATTGTTCTTGAATCATTTTAAATAATGGTGGTACTGAAAATAAATTGTCTTTTATAATATGTAAATTATCAATAAAATGTAAAATTTTGGTCTGTGCTCCACCACTACAATGAATCATTCCATGAATGTCTTTGGGTGTAAATTTTTCAAGAATTTTTTTAATTATTGGCGCATAAGTTCGCGTTGGTGATAACACTAATTTTCCGGCATCAATTGGTGAACCACTTATCAAATCTGTTAGTTTTATTTTTCCTGAATACACTAAGTCTTTTGGAAGAGAATTGTTATAGCTTTCTGGAAAATGAACTGCTAAATAATTATCAAAAACATCATGTCTAGCTGATGTTAATCCGTTGCTTCCCATTCCGCCATTGTAGCTTGTTTCGTAATTAGCTTGCCCAAAACTAGAAAAACCAACTATAACATCGCCAGCTTTAATATTAGCATTATCAATAACTTCGGTACGTTTCATTCGAGTAATAACTGTTGAATCTACAATAATTGTTCGAACTAAATCGCCAACATCGGCGGTTTCGCCACCAGATGAATGAATTGTTATTCCGAAAGTTTTTAATTCTGAAATTAGTTCTTCAGTACCTTTTATTATTGCTGTAATAATTCTGCCTGGAATAAGATTTCTATTTCTTCCAATTGTTGATGAAAGTACTATATTAGTAGTTGCTCCAACACAAAGTAAATCGTCAATATTCATTATTAAGGCATCTTGAGCTATGCCTTTCCAAACTGACATATCTCCTGTTTCTTTCCAATAAGTATAAGCCAAAGACGATTTGGTTCCTGCACCATCGGCATGCATTATTAAACAATAATCTTCATCATTGGTTAAATAATCGGGAATAATTTTACAAAAAGCTTTAGGAAATAATCCTTTATCAATATTTTTTATGGCATCGTGAACATCTTCTTTAGATGCTGAAACTCCGCGCATTTCATATCTTTGGCTGTTGGAAGAACTCATTTTGTAGTTGTATTGTTGTTGTGCAAATATAAGTTTTTGATTGTACTTCGACAAGATTACCTCAACATTATATAATTTTTACTAATTTTCTAAAATTAATATCTCAACTCTACGGTTATCATCTTCTTCCTGCGAATTTTTTTCGGGAATTGAATGAATTGGTCTTGAAACGCCATAACCTTTAAAAGTCATACGTTCTCTATTAACTTTATTTCTAATGAGATAATTGTATACAGCTCTTGCTCTTGCTGTAGAAATAACATCATATTGATCTGGTCTCTTGCAACAAATGTGACCCTGAATTTCGATTTTTAATTTGGGATAATCATTCATAACACATAATAATTCATATAAAATTGGTTCTGAATTGGGTACAACTTTAGCCGAATTATTAAAAAAATAAATGCTTTCTAATTTAATTAAATCGCCTTTTTTAGCAATTTTAATTTTTTCTTTGAAAAGAATCTTAGCAGCTTCGGGTTCTTTTTTTAAAGTACCACTACCCGTTTTTTCTTGAAATATTATGGTTACTCTTCGGTTTTCTGATTGCAATTTAGATTGTTCGAAATCTTCACCAAATCCACGAATTTCAATATTATTTAATACTTCAATTTTACTTTCTTTCAAGAAATTATAAACTTTGGAAACTCTTTTTAATGCTAAAGTGTCATTGTAAGAATTGGTTCCTTTCCAATCACAAAAACCATAAATTTTTGTAACTTGATAATTTTTACCTTCTGCAATCCATGAATTAATTTTTTTTTCTGCAACTTCATTTAGCTCAAATTTATCAAAATCGAAATATACATTGAGTTTTTCTTGACTAAAAACGCTTAATGAAAAAAAGAAAAAAAATAAAATAATTTTAGTTTTCATTATAAAATAGTTTCAACAATTAAAATCTCTACTCTTCTGTTGGCTAATTCTTGATTGGCATCTTTTTCTGGAATTTCAAAT
>JAYTPS010000231.1:0-3567 GCA_043747155.1 Flavobacterium sp.
CAATTCGAAACCGATATAAGAAAGTACACTTTAGTAAACGAAGAAATGAAAAACATCATTGATGGCTTTCCTAAAACGGCTCATCCAATGGGAGTTTTATCGTCGTTAACTTCGGCATTAACTGCTTTTAATCCTAAAGTTGTAAATGTTGATAATGAAAAAGAAATGTACGAAGCTGTTTGTAAAACAATGGGAAAATTTCTTGTAATTGCAACTTGGACTTACAGAAAAATGATGGGTTTTCCTTTAAATTATTATGACAACACTCAAGGTTATGTTGAAAATTTTATGCAATTAATGTTTAAATTACCAACGTCACCATACACTTCTAATCCAAAAGTTATTGATGCTTTAGATAAATTATTTATCCTTCATGCAGATCATGAACAAAACTGCTCAACATCAACAGTAAGAATTGTTGGTTCGTCACATGCAGGATTATTTGCATCAATTTCTGCAGGAGTTTCTGCACTTTGGGGACCATTACATGGTGGAGCAAATCAAGCAGTTCTTGAAATGTTAGAAGACATTCAAAAAGATGGTGGTGATGCAGATAAGTATTTGGCCAAAGCTAAAGATAAAGAAGATCCATTTAGATTAATGGGATTTGGACACAGAGTTTATAAAAACTTCGACCCTAGAGCAAAAATTATTAAAAAAGCAGCCGATGAAGTTTTGGCAACTTTAGGAGTTGATGATCCAATTCTTCAAATTGCAAAAAAATTAGAAGAATCAGCATTAGTAGATGAATATTTTGTTTCTAGAAAATTATATCCAAATGTTGACTTTTATTCAGGTATTATTTATCGTGCCTTAGGAATTCCGACAGATATGTTTACGGTACTTTTTGCAATTGGACGTTTACCTGGTTGGATAGCACAATGGAAGGAAATGCGAATTAATAAAGAACCAATTGGAAGACCAAGACAAGTGTATACTGGTCATCCTTTAAGAAGTTTTGTCTCTATGGATAAAAGATAAGATGACTAAATAAAAATAAATAAATAATTAAAAGCTAATTAAAATTTAAATTATATTTGAATAAAGCTTCTCCTAATCGAGAAGCTTTTTTTATATTTGCCAAAAGCCAAAAGCAATTTTATGTTACAATTAAATGTAAAAAACGAAACTTCAAGATTAAAAGCTGTAGTACTTGGTTCAGCAGTAAATAACGGACCAACTCCAACTGCCGAAGAAGCATACGACCCAAAATCTCTTGAACATATTCTTGCAGGAACTTATCCTATTGAACAAGATATGATTCTAGAAATGGAAGCTTTTAACAAAGTTTTTCAAAAATATGACGTTAAAGTCTTTCGTCCAGAAATGATAGAAAACTACAATCAAATTTTTACTCGAGATATTGGCTTTGTAATTGATGACGTGTTTATTAAAGCTAATATTTTACCAGACAGAAACCGAGAGTTAGAAGCAATTCAATATATTATAGATCAAATAAATCCTAAAAAAGTTGTAAGACCACCGAGTGAAGTTCATATTGAAGGTGGTGATGTAATGCTGTGGAACGATTATGTTTTTATCGGAACTTACAAAGGTTCAGATTATAAAGAGTACATTACTGCAAGGACAAATATGGCTGGAGTAGCATATATTAAAAATTTATTTCCGCATAAAATTGTAAAAGAATTTGATTTAGTAAAGTCTAAAATTGAAGCTAGAGATAATGCTTTACATTTAGATTGTTGTTTTCAACCAGTAGGAAAAAATAAAGGAATTATTTATAAAAGTGGTTTTCGTGAAGAAGCAGATTATGTGTATTTAGTAAAATTATTTGGAAAAGAAAACCTCTTTCATATTACACGTGATGAAATGTATAATATGAATTCTAATGTTTTTTCAATTGATGATAATGTAGTAGTTTCTGAAAAAAACTTTACAAGATTAAACAATTGGTTGCGTGAAAATGATTTTATTGTAGAGGAAATTCCGTATGCCGAAATTGCAAAACAAGAAGGACTTTTAAGATGTTCTACTTTACCATTGATTAGAGATTAGAAAGTTGTCAGTTGACGGTTTTCAGTTATTAATCATTTAAATTGTTAAAATGAGTAGTTATCAAGATTTAGATATTTATAAAATCAGTTTATCATTGTTTTATAAAGTGCATCCGGCATCATTATTATTACCAAAATATGAAATGTATGAATTGGTTAGTCAAATTAGACAATCTTCAGATTCAGTTAATTCAAATATAGTTGAAAGTTATGGTAGAAATCGGTACAAAGCTGATTTCATTAAATTTTTAGTTTACTCACATTCAAGTTGTTTAGAAACAAAAGGACATTTAATTAAAATTAAAACATTTATATAAAGATTTAATTCCTAATATTGAAAGTTCTATCTTAGAATATGATAATTTAGGTGCAAAAATATTTAACTTTATAAAATATGTTGAAGGAAACTGGAAAACATAAATAGTAAAAGTTAATAAACTAAATAAAACCGATAACGATAACCGACAACAGAAAACAACAAAGAAAAATGAACCAAACCACCAATTCCATCTTAATGATTCGTCCAGTTGCGTTTAGAATGAACGAGCAGACTACTGTAAACAATTACTACCAAAAAGTCCTTGACGGATTAACTCCAGAAACTGTTAATACCAAAGCTCAAGAAGAATTTGATACGTTTGTAAACAAATTAAAAATGGTTGGAGTAGATGTGAATGTTGTAAACGACACATTAAATCCAGACACACCAGATTCTATTTTTCCTAACAATTGGATTTCTTTTCACGAAAATGGCGATGTAGTTTTATATCCAATGTTTGCTGAAAACCGTCGTGCCGAAAGACGAGAAGACATTCTTGACATTCTAGAAGACAATGGTTTTCAAATAAACGATGGAATAATGGATTATACTGCTGCCGAAGATGATGGTTTTTATCTTGAAGGCACAGGAAGTATTGTTCTTGATAGAGAAAATGGTAAAGCATATTGCGCACTTTCTCCTAGAGCAGATGAAGAATTATTTATAGAATTTTGCGAAGATTTTGATTTAAATCCAATAATTTTCGAAGCATTTCAAACGGTTAATGACGAAAGAAAACTTATTTATCATACCAACGTTATGATGTGCATTGGTGATACTTTTGCAGTAATTTGTGCCGATTGTATTGATGATAAAAAAGAACGAAAAATGGTTCTTGATAGTTTAAAAGCTGATGGAAAAGAAATTATTTTAATTACAGAAGATCAAATGAATAATTTTGCAGGAAATATGCTAGAATTGCAAGGTTCAGAAGAAAGACGTTACCTAATAATGAGTACTTCTGCACACAAAAGTTTAACTAAAAAACAAATTGCACAATTAGAAGAACACATTACCATTTTAAGTTCAAGTTTAGACACGATAGAAGCTTGTGGTGGCGGAAGCGCAAGATGTATGATGGCAGAGATTTTTCTTCCTAAGAATTAAAAAATTCCAATAAAAAAATTCCAAATTCCAAAATTTAGTTATTGGAATTTGGAATTTTTATTTTTCTATATATTTTAATTTCATACTATGTAAATCAAACCTCGTATCTTTTTTAGTATTTCAAAA
>JAYTPS010000232.1:0-2783 GCA_043747155.1 Flavobacterium sp.
TAGTTTTTGTTCAACTTATATTTGGGCAAAATGGATTCCAATTTGAGAACAATAAAACTAAGGTTTCAATTCCTTTTAAATTAATTAATAATTTAATTATTATAACAATTAAAGTAAATGACGTTCCTCTAAACTTTTTATTAGATACTGGAGTTGAAGAATCAATATTATTTAGTTTAGATGAAACTGATGAAATTAGTTTTGCCAATATTCAAAAAATAAAAATAAAAGGATTTGGAAAAAAAGAAGCTTTTGATGGTTATAAATCGACATTAAATAAAATTGAAATAAAAAATTTTATTGATAACAATCATACATTATATCTGGTTCTTGATCAAGATATTAATATTTCTTCAAATATTGGTGTTCCTGTAAATGGTATTATAGGATATCATTTTTTTAAAAATAATTTAGTTAAAATTGATTATCAAAATAAAAAAATTATTATTTACAAGAATAAAATCAAACAACTAAAGAATATTGAAAAAACATTTTCCAAAATGCCTTTGGTGTTTCATGATGGTAAACCTTATTTAAATTCAAATATAATGTTTGAAAATTCAACTAAACTTCTAGAATCTAAGTTATTAATAGATACTGGAAATAGTGATGCAATTTGGCTATTTAAAAACAAAAGTGACAAAATATTACTTCCAATTATAAATATAGAAGACTATTTAGGAAGAGGTTTTAGTGGAGATGTTTTTGGTTTAAGAGGTAGAGTTCAACTATTTCAGTTAGCAAATCTCGAAATTAAAAACCCTATAGTAGCTTTTCCAAATAGTATAGATACAGAAGAAATTGAAAAAATTGAAAATAGATTAGGTTCTGTTGGTTCTGAAATAATGAAACGTTTTACAGTTTTTTTTGATTATCAAAACGAACATATTTATTTAAAAAAAAATGTAAATTTCGACGATGAATTTAATTTCAACATGTCTGGAATTGACATTCAACATCAAGGTTTGCAATGGATTAAAGAATCCTACGAAAACAATCCAACACTTGCCAATAATATTATTGATGGAAATGGCGATAAAATTGCTAATAATCTTAAATATAAGTTTGAATTAAAACCAGTTTATATGATTTCAAATGTTAGAAAGAATTCCTCAGCTGAATCTGTTGGTTTGTTAAAAGATGATTTAATTGTAAAAATAAATAGAAGGTTTGCTTATAATTATACTCTTCAAGATATAAATAATCTTTTAAAATCAGAGGAAGGAAAAATTATTGAAATTGAAGTTGATAGAAATGGTAGGCAATATAATTTTAAAATAATACTTAAAAAAATATTATAAAAAAATGCTTCTATAAATTATCTAGAAGCATTTTATCAAATTAATTATTTGTAATAAATTTAATCTGTAAGATCACTATCTTCTAGTTCTTTATCAATAATTTTATTATTTTTTAGTACAACAGGTTTGTTGTTTTTACGCATTTTAATATTTAAAAATTCTACAAATAATGAGAAGAAAATTGAAAAATATAAATATCCTTTTGGTATAGTACCAACTTCACCATCGCTTCCAAACTGAAAATGTGCTAAATGTGAACCTTCGGCAAGAAGCATTACACCAATTAATATCAAGAAAGATAAGCCAAGTATTTGAATTGTTGGATGTTCATTAACAAATTTAGAAACTGGTCCGGCAAAAATCATCATAATAATTATTGAAATAACAACTGCTAATATCATAATAAATATTGCTCCAGACGAACCAAATCCTCCTTCGGCTGGAGTTTTCATGCTAATCATACCGATTGCTGTAAGTATACTATCAAAAGAAAAAACGATGTTCAATAAAGCAATTTGAACAATAGCTCTAGATAAGCTTGATGCCGCTTTACCTGACGCAGCATCTTCTTCACTTTCCATTTTATGATGAATTTCTGAAACTGATTTGTATAATAAAAATAATCCACCACAAAAGATTATTAAACTTTGTCCAGTAATTTGAGCTTTAAAAAAGCCAATATCGATAGGTAATAAAGTTTGTTGCAAACTTAAAACCCAAGTTATCCCAAACAACAATATTATTCTAAAAGCCATTGCAAGTAACAGCCCAATTCTTCTTGCTTTTGGTTGGTCTTTAGCTTCTAATTTTCCTGAAACAATTGATAAAAACACAATATTGTCAATTCCTAAAATAATTTCTAAAAAGGTTAAGGTTAATAATGCTAACCAAGCATTTGGATTCGAAATTAATTCCATCATAAGTAAAGAAAATTTAAAGTATAAAGTTTATTATACGTTGGTTAATCTATTTTTGTTACAATTCCTCGTTGTGTTTTAGTATCACCAACAAAAGAATATTCAAAGGTATAGGTTTTTCCTGAGGTTGTTAGTATTTTGATAGAAATTGCTTTTTTTTCTTGCATTTTTTTTGGATTTATTTTTTGCAATATAAATTCACAATCATTAACCCAACGAACAGTTGCAGTATCAATTTTACCATTATACGATTCTATTTGAAATTTATCAGTACGAACAAAAGTTGAAATATGCTTTTTACCATCAATTTCTTGGGTAAAATTAAATGTTCCTGTTTTAAAGTCGTTACAATTTCGTTCTTGTTTATAGCAAGATGTTAAAAACAATGAAAGTAGTATTGATAGAAAAAAATATTTAGAACTTATCATTAAAATTTTATTTATTACCATTAAAAAGTGCATCTGTCATTGTTTTTATTCCTTTAAACATGCAAAACATTGCTGCCAAGCATACAATTATTCCAATTATTAAAACATAGTAATAATATGGATGTTGTTTATTTTTA
>JAYTPS010000233.1:0-4997 GCA_043747155.1 Flavobacterium sp.
GGACTGCTTGCTCCAAAAACTGATTTAATGTATTTTTTTACTTCGCTTGCGGTTTCAAAAATTCCGTTGTCGCTTGTGTAAAGAGTTTCGTTTCTTGAAATTCTTGAATTACTTATGTTAGTGTATGCTGTTGATACTGCTGTATTTTTAGCTGTTAAGTCTGCAATTTTTGTATCAATTGTAGCTACTTGTAACTCTGCTTCGTTTGGTGTATAACTTGGCTCTTCTTCTAGAACCGACTTTAAACCCGCTAAATGTTGTATTAGTTGGTCGTAAGATTGTTGACTTGTGGAAATTGTTGCTGGTGCTGGTGCGTTTGGGTCGGTTGGTGTTTGCGTAGCAGACGCCTTTTTACCTTGCATTTTTCGGTTGAATGTTTTAGCATCGTTAATCGTTTGGGTTGTTGCATCGGTTGTTTGCAATGCGTTGACTAAACGTGTTGATAATGATTTTAGGTTGCTGAAAGCAACCATACGTTCATTTACTTTGTTATTGTAATTTGTATTTTTAGAAATTACGTCTGTTAGTTTTGTTTCTGCTGTTGCTTTTAATGCAACAAGTTGAGCCAATTTAAGACTGCTTTTTGATGGATTATAAGTTGCTCCATACCCAGTAACAAACTCGATTAAATCTTGAAAGTTTGCTACATTTTTTGCGTGACCTACTTCTGATGTTGATGCCATAATTTTTTTGGTTTTGAATTAATAATAAACCAAAAATAATAAAAAATGTTTTTTCTTACACGATAGCAACTAAAATAAATGGCTAACCGAAAGGTTAGCCATTTATTCATTATTTTGCCGTTGTGATTTCTAATTTTTTATTGAGGTATAAAACAACATCTTTAATTACTAATTTTTGTATAGCAGAAATAAAGGTTTCCATTATTTCATAATTAGGTTGCTTTTTTACTATTGGTAAAGAAACTTTATCAGTCTGAATTTTTCTATTACTTATACTATCGCCCCAAGAATATTTATAACCTAAACTTTTATTGATACAAGAAGCTAAATATAACTGATTTAATCTATTTACTTTTGAACTTTTTAGATATAATGCCAAGTTATGACTATCGTTAGAATAAAAATCATTTTCTTGATAAGTAACTACGAAGGTTTTTCCACCAATAAAAACGCAATTACCTTTATCTAAAAATTTTTCATCATAAGAAATGTAGGTACTGATTGCATTGTTTTCTGTACTTGCGCACAGATAAGGAACTTTACCGCTATTCTCTATTATATCTCGTGATAAAATATTTTTTGTGTTTTTAACATCAAAAATGTCTATGACTTTGAATTGTTCAAAAGTTTGATTTTCATAATCATTTAATACTTTTTCTTCTGCAATAGTTAGATTATAATCTTTTAAACCTGTCTTTACTAAATATTGTTCTACGTTTTTAATGCGTTCTGTTTCTAATTCTTCTATAAAGTTATCTATAAATTCAAAATCTATTTTTCCGTTTTTTGATGGAAGTTGAATTTTGGTTTTATTCATTGCAACACGATTAAATTTATTACCATAATCATACTGTTTTGATGTAGAAACTCTACTTGCCGAAATAATAACACTTGCAATAGATTTATTGAATTGCTTAATTTTTGGTACTAAATGCTGAATATGAGAATAACCAATAAAATCATTCTGTTGATAAAACATAGTATCTGCACCTAATGTTGTGTCAGAGCAAGTTAATGTATTTCCTTTGTTGACTGCATTTAAATTAGAAAAGCCCATAACTCCGTTTTCTGTTGACGAATTTGAAATTAAAGGAACTTTACCATTTTTAGAGATTATTTCTTCATTTTGTAAACGGTAATATTTTGTTGGATTTATTTCAAACAAGTCGCCCAAATAAAAATCGCCCCACTTAACATTTTGTAATTTATGATTAAGTGGGTCATTTACTTTCCCAAGCTATCGTCTTCAATACTTTGTTGTTTTAGAATACTGCTTATTTCCCAAGCTAAATAGTCGCTTACTGTTTTTTTGAAATCTTGAATTGATGGTTTAGTATCAATTATTGCAGATTGATTCCAATCCGCACCATTTTTAGGGTCGATAGTAGCTTCGTGGTATTCTTTTTCTGTAAATATGTTTAGTTTGCTTTTCCCAAAACGTACCAAGTTTATTAATTCCTCGTAGCGTTCTTTTGCTTTGTTGGTGTCTTTTAGGTTGTTACTTGCTTTTTTTCGATTGGTTCGTGTATAACCATCGTTAGTGAAGTCGATAAATTTTACCATCTCTTCTTTATGATGTCTTTCGTTTACTTTGAAAACATAAATATTAGTTTGAACGCTGGATTTACCTATAAAAATGTCGACAGGCATTTTTATACTTGCAATAAGTGTGTGTTTTTCTAAAATTCTTTGATTGTATTCTTTTGCTTTTCCTGAACCCGCAGAATTTTGAATAATGATAGAGGCGTAGCCTTTATTCATCATTCCTAATGCTTTTTCTACAAAGTTCATTCCGTTTCCGCTTTGAGAATATGGTGGATTTAATATGAAAGCATCGGCTGGAAATTTATTATCTGTTTTACCGAAACCATAATTACCATCGAAATCGCTTAATGAATCTTTATTTAAGATATTAGAGCTACCGTCGCCCATTAAAATCATATTTAAGATTGCTAACATATAAACGCTTGAGAGCAACTCTAAACCTAATAATTGTTCGGCTTTTATTTTTATTTCTTTTTGTGCTAATTCTTCGGGTGAAGTAATTGTATTTTTTGCATCGTTTAACATTTCGTTCATTGCAGAAACTAATAAACCTGCCGAACCTGTTGCAAAATCCCAAACGAAAGAATCTTTATTTACTCGTGCTAATTTAACTAAAAGCGAAGCAACGTAAGAAGGAGTAAGAACAACATCATTTAATTTGTCTTGGCTGAAACCTAACCAGCCGTACATTTCGTTAAATAGTTTTCCTGTGAAATCGGTTGTTAAACCGATTTTATAGTAAATGCCTAAATCGTCTACTATTTTGGTAAAAACTCTTTTTAGTTGGCTTTCTCCGTTTTCAATTTTATTTATGTTTTCGGTTGTAAGTGTGTTTTGTAATGTTCTTAAAATTAAATCTTTCTTTTCGTGTGGAATTTCTTTTGCGTCAAGAAAGGCTTTGATTTTTCTGACCATTATATCGCCATCTTTGTTGCCAATTTCGATTGAAGATTTTAATTCGGACTTCTCAAGAGGTGCAACTTTTCCTGGAATACCCAAAGTTGCGATGATTGAAGCCGCTACAAGATAAACACGCTCGTTTTCTCCTAAACCTTTTTCGTTATCGTAAATATCGTGATTGAGTTTGCGTAAACAATCATCAATTTCTTTTTCTCTTTGCTCTTTGAGTTTATCGATTTCTTCTTGCGTTAGACTTAAAGTTTTTACTTTATCAATAAATGCATCAAAGTTTTTTGGTGCTAAAAAAGAAAAATCTGAAAAGTCGCCGACTTTTTGACCAACACCAAAGTTGTTTTTTGAAACAAAGTAAACGCCTATTTTGTATTGTACTTTTCCGCTTTCGTCTTTGTTTCCTGTCATACCGATTGCAATAATATCGGTATAACTTGTGTGATGTAAAAGAGCATTAGCGTAATGAACTGCTCCGTTTACTGCAAATGAATTTATGTTTTTGAAATGTGGTTCGTTCTTAACAGTTCTATTTTCTACTTGATGGTTAGTATCTAATTTTACTAAACTTTCTTTGTAACCTTTATACTCAATAAGAATTGGATAATAGTTTAAGTTTTTGTCTTGCAATAATATTTTTGCATCTGGTCTATTTGCACCTGTTCCACCATTTTTGGTAAAATAATCAGACAAGGCTTTGTCAATTTCTGCATTTAGAGATTCTTGCTCTAATTTATAAGGTAGTTTATATGTTTTTAGCCATCCATTAGCTAAATCTGCTATATTCGGTTCAATTGATTGTGCCATAGTTTTTTTATTATCGGTCGTAAAGATAACTTTTTTGATAAAAATAAAAAGAGTTTTGCGTGAGCAAAACTCTTTTGTTTATTTTGGATTTTATATGTTGTTTTTATTCGGTTTTTTTCTGCGTTTCGTGTAGCTCAAGTATTGCCTACAACGTCTTGTGGCTTGGCGTCAGTTGGGGATTTGGTTAGCCAAATGTATCGAATAAAAAACCAACTTCCAAGTACAAAACCAACTTTAAAGTTTGCCTAAAACCCCAATTGCGCCAAACCGCTGTTGTGCGTTCGTTGTTTTTACTTTTCAGTATTTTAATTTTACCCAAATATAATCGTCAATAATCTGATTATTCTTAATAACCGATTTTTTTCTGATACTTTCTAAATAGTAACCATTTTTTTCTAATGCTTTCATTGATCCTTTGTTAAAATCAAATACTCCTGCAACAATTCTTACAATTTCGAAAGTTTCAAAAGCATATTCACTCATTTGCTTTATAGCACTTGTTGCTAAACCTTTACCCCAAAATGGTTCTGCGATAAAGTAACCAATTTCTGCACATAATCTATGAACGTCTTCTTGAATAGTTATACCAATTTCACCTGCTATTTCGCCTTTATAAAATATTAAAAACCTTTCAGTAGGTTCTTTATTAATTTGAATATTTATAAAATCTATTGCGTCTTTCTCCGTAAATGGGTTGGGGGTTTTATCATACCCATTATTTAAGACATTTGGATTGTTACGCATCTCTGCAAATTTGGTAGCATATTTAAGGCTATATTGTCTAAATTCCATTTTAAATTTCAATTTTTTTGTTAGAAATTATTCAATTCTTAGTTTTTTACAATGACGCACAACGTCTCGTGGCTTGCAGAAGTTGGGGATTTGGTTAGCCTTAACTTTCAGTAAATCACTGACCACAAAAGCACAAAACAATGTGTAAAGTCAAGACCAAAACCCCAATTTTTGCAAACCGCTGTTGGCAGAAGTATTTTTTAAATTGTATTGATTATTACATATTCAGTTGCGTCAAAAATTATTCTTTATTTGTTTTAA
>JAYTPS010000234.1:0-7063 GCA_043747155.1 Flavobacterium sp.
TGTAGATACTGTAAAGCAAAAAGCTATGATGATTGAAAAACAAAGAGCCGAAGAAAAAGAAATGCTAGAACAGAAACTTAAAGAAGAAAAAAGAACTTTAAAGCAACAAGAAAAAGCTGAAGAAAAAGTAGAAAATGCACAAAAAAAAGCTGAACAAGCTGAGAAAGATGCAAAAAAAGCTGAGAAAAAAGCAGATAAAGCACTTGATAAAATTGAAAAAGAACAAAAAAAATTAGAATCTGCAGAAAAATCATTGTCTAAAGCCGAAAGTAAGTTGGATAAAGCAAGAAAAGATTTAACTAAAATGCAAACAAAATTTGCAAAAAGTAAGTCTAAAGGAAAACTTTCTCCTGTTGAAATAGAAAAAGAAAATGTAAAAATTACAAAACAGCAATTAAAGATAAAAGAGATTGAAGAAGATATTGAAAAAGCACAAAAAAAATTAAGAAAACTTAGATAATACAAATCCGCTGAAAAGCGGATTTTTTTTGTAGCCAAAATTCGACAGGAAAAAAAAGAACAATATTAATTTGTAATTGAATTTTTTCATAAATTTGATAAACTTCTAATTACTAATTAATTATGACTAAAAAAACCAGCTATCTTCTTGGCATATTATTAACAATAGTTATTGGTACTGTTTTGTATCAAAAATATTGTTGTAATTGCTGCAAAGATGAAAATTGCAAAACTGCTAAAGATTCTGTTTATGTAGGGTCAAAAACTGATGCTTCATTTAACAAATTAAAATTAAATGGTGAGGGATTTGATTATCAAACCAATGATAATTTTAAATTCTTAAAAGACAATTTCAAAACTGTTTTACCTGTTAGCGATTCTATTAATTTAGGAATTGACAACTTGAAAACGTTTTTTGATAAAAATCCGAATCAAAAATTATTGATTACCGGATATGCAACTTCCAATGAAAAAAACACTTCTGCTTATCCAAATTTAGGTTTTGCTAGAGCAAATGATGTGAAAAATTATTTTGTTTCTAAAGGATTTTCTGCATCAAAATTTGATACCACTGGTGAAATTCGCGATGCTTGGAACATGAGTGCCGATACGCTTCTTGGTCCAATTAATTATAAAATTTTTGGTGATGAGGCAACCTCAGAAAAAACAGACTGGAATGCATTGAAAACTAAAATTAATGCTAATCCTTTAATTTTATATTTCAATACTGGTCAGGCAGACATTAGTTTAACAGAGCAAGAAAGACAAAAAGTGGCCGATTTAGTGAATTATCTTGATAATGTTTCTGGTGCTAAACTTAGTGCTATTGGTCACACAGACAATGTTGGTGACAGAACAATTAATACAAAACTTGGACTTGAAAGAGCCAATTTTGCTAAAGATTATTTGGTGAAAAATGGAGTTGGCACTGATAAAATAGAAACTTCATCAAAAGGACCAGACGAACCACTTGCAGATAATACTACTGCTGATGGCAAAGCAAAAAACAGACGAACAGTTGTTACAATTAAATAATTTAAAAAAATAATATTATGAGTTTATGTACTTTAATTCCTGCTTTGGTAGGTTTAATATCTGGAGTTTTAGGTTATCTTTTAGGAAGAATGGGTTCTAAAGGTGGCGATACTAGTGGTTCTCTTTCACTTCAATCTGATTTGGATGCATGTAGAGCCAATTCAAAAAATCTTTCTTCAAGAATAGCTACTCTAGAAAGTGATTTAGCATCGGCTAAAAAAACAAGTTCAACTTCGCAAGGGTTTACTTCTATTGGTGGCGAAACTTATTCTTATGATGCAGATGCAGCATTTGCGATTTTAGGTAAAAAATGGAAACAAGACGATTTAAAAATTGTTGAAGGAATTGGTCCTAAAATTGAAGAATTGTATTACAATGCTGGTATAAAAACTTGGAAAACATTATCTGAAACTGCTATAGAAAAATCGCAAGCAATTCTTGATTCTGCTGGCGAAAGATATTCAGTTCATAATCCTGCAACTTGGGCTAAGCAAGCACAATTGGCTTATCATGGCAAATGGCAAGAACTTAAAGATTGGCAAGATGCTCTTGATGGCGGAAAACAATAAACCAAATAACTAGAAACAAAAATGGCTGACAAGAAATTTGTCAGCCATTTTTTTTAATGTAAAATAAATTAAGATTTAATTAATTTTTCACTTTTAATTTTATTTGTCAACTCTTTAGTTGGAATAGAATTTTGCTGCAAATCACTTAAAATGTGCAATGCTTCTTCAACATATACATCATTAGACAAACTCTCAAACCAGCTTTGTCTTTTATCTTTTAGTGTTTGATCGTTTTTCATTAATTCTATTTCATAAGGTAGTGAACTAAATGGAAGATGATTGTTGTAATCTGCCAAAGATTTAAACTTTTTGTTGGTTTCTTCAAGCTTTTTTTGTTCGTTTTTAAACTTATCTATTTGTAAGCTATACAAATTTACTTTGTTTCTTTCGTCAAGCCATTTTGCATTTTCATCAATCAACTGCATTTGAGAATTATTTTGCATTCTCGTTTTGCTATTTGCTATTGCTTTATCAAAATTACTTTGCTTGTTCCAAACTTTATATTGAGCTGCATCAATTTTATCCCAAGGCATTGCATTGTCAACATCTCTTTCACCCATTTTTAAATAAGCATATCTGTCTGGCATAACTATATCGCTGCTTACACCTTCTAGTTGTGTTGAACCACCATTAATTCTATAAAATTTTTGGATGGTAGTTTTTAATGCTCCCAAATTACCTACGTTGCTTCCTCTAACGAATTGATTTAAATCGATTACATTTTGAACAGTTCCTTTTCCGTAGCTTTGTTTGCTGCCAATTACAACAGCTCTTTTATAATCTTGCATTGCTGCGGCTAAAATTTCTGATGCTGAAGCTGAGAAACTATTTTGCATAATTACCAATGGTCCATCCCATTGTGTTTTAGGATCTTTGTCAGGCAAAACTTCAATTGCTCCAGATGCAGATTTTACTTGAACAATTGGTCCTTGATCAATAAATAAACCTGCAATATCTACAACTGTTCTTAGCGAACCACCACCATTGTCACGAACATCCATAATAATTCCTTTAACGCCTGCAGCTTTTAATCTTTCAATTTCTATTGCTACATCTTTTCCAGCATCGCGACTGTTTTTATCTTCAAAATCTATATAAAACTTTGGCAAATAAATAATTCCATATTTACTTCCATTTTTTTCAATAATACTAGATTTAGCATAGGTTTCTTCAATTTCAACTTCGTCTCTTATTATTGAAATAATTTTTATTGAACCATCTGTTTTTTTAACAGTAAGACGAACTTCTGTTCCTTTAGGACCTTTTATTTTTTTAACCACATCATCAAGTCGCATTCCAACAACCTCAATTGGTTCTTTATCGGCTTGTGCTACTTTTAAAATAATATCACCAGCTTCAAGCTCTTTTCCTCTCCATGCTGGACCACCAGAAATTAATTCGGTAATTTCTGTAAAATCGTTTTTCTTTTGCAACCTTGCTCCTATTCCTTCAAGTTTTCCGCTCATGCTAACATCAAAACGTTCTTTTTCGTCAGGTGCTAAATAGGAAGTATGAGGATCAAATCTTGTTGCAATGGCGTTTATGAATACTGAAAACCAATCTTCTCTATCTAAATCTTTAATAACATTATAATAATCATTTAAAGATTTTAAAGTGCTTTCACGGCTCTCTTTTTCAATATCATCATTAGATTTTGGAGCATCATTATCAACTTTACTATTATTTTCTATAAACTTTTTTTCTAATTCTGGCGTAAGTTTAGCACCCATTTTAGTTTTATAAGTTGCAAGTTTTTGCTGCGGAGTTTTATTTTTATTTGCAATTTTATCTTCCTCCAATTTTTGTTTATCAACATAAGTTGACAAGGTCGATAGCTTAATTTGCTTTCTCCATTTTTCTTTCAATGCTGTGACATCATTGGAATATGGTATTTTTTCATAATCGGTATTGAAAGTTTCGTCTAATGTATAATCTATAGGTTTATCAAGAATATCTTTGTAATAAGATTTACTTTCCTCCATACGTTGAACCAATCTAGAATAGGTTAAATCAAAAAAAGTTAAATCTTTATTTAAAATTTGATCATCAATTTTTAATTCAAATTTCGAAAATTCTTCAATATCCGATTGCAAAAAGAAACGTTTAGACGGATCAAGAGCATCTATATAGTCTTTATAAATTCCTTTAGACAGTTTATCATCAAATGCTGCTGGACTGTAATGCCCTTTTTCTAGTACATATGCCAAAAGTTCAAGCAATAACTTATCTTTTTCGGGATCACCTTTTATAGTTTTAGGAATAAAACTAAACAGCCCAATTGATAGGGCTACAATAACCAACAATACTTTATAATTCCTTTTCATAAATTGAATAATTGCATTCATTAAATTTTTCAACTAAATTACATAAAAAATTATGCCACATTATGCTTATCTCGCATAATATTTTGTTAAAACAACTTTCTTGGCTTCAAAGTTATAAAATTAATAAGGTAATAAGTGTTTAATTGTTACTTTTACTATAGAAAAACTCTGCCAAAGTTTTAAACTTTGGCAGAGTTTACTGTATCAAAAATAATTAATAAAAATTACTCCTTTACAATTTTCTCTACAAAAACAACATTATCCTCACCATAAAACTTAACTACATAAACGCCACTAGACAAACTACTAACATCTACAATTTCATTAAATGCTTGCTCATATACTTTGGCACCCAATAAATTGTACATTATTGTTTTTTGTAATGGTGTGGTTGTGGTTATGTTTAATGTATTTTTTGTTGGGTTTGGGTAAATGATTATTTGTGGTTTTATGAACTGATTGGTATTTAATTGTTGACATATCAATTGTGTTGGTGATTGTATGGTTATGTTTGTACCATTTCCCATTTGACCAACATTATTTGAACCCCATCCCATTAAAGAATTATCATTTAATAATCCTGTTGAATGAGAATTACCTGCATCAATTAACATCCAACTATTAAGATTGCCAATTTTTATAGGATTTAATCTATCAATATTAGTACCGTCACCCAAGCGATAAGCATTACCATAACCCCAAGCCCATAAACTACCATCAAATTTAATTGCAAGTGAGTGTTGGTTACCGGTTGTGATTTTTTGCCAATCCACATCAGTTCCTATTTGAGTTGGTGAACTTCTATTTATTTGGGTGCCGTCACCAATTTGACCTCTTTGATTTCTACCCCAACCCCAAAGAGTTCCATTAGACTTTAAACCAATCATATAATTACTACCGCAAGATACTGAAATCCAACTTGTTTCAGAACCCAACTGAATTGGGGAATTCTTATCAATAAAAGTACCATCACCAAGCTCACCATATAAATTACTGCCCCAAACCCATAAAGTTCCATTACTTTTTATTGCTGCTGAACAACCAGATGCAGAAATACTTATCCAGTTTGTTTCATTGCCAACTTGGGATGGTGTAGGATTATTAATGATATTCCCAATCCCTAATTGCCCAGTATTATTTGCTCCCCAAGACCATAAAGTTCCATCTGTTTTCAATGCGATAATATGTCCACCGCCAGCTTTTATTTTAGCCCAATTTGTATTGCTTCCAACTTGAGTAGGAACATTATGGCTATTAAAATTATTAGTGCCAAGTTGCCCAGAAGCATTATCACCCCAAGTCCAAATAGTTCCATTTAATTTTAATGCTAATGAAAATTGACTCCCACAATCTACATTTTCCCAATTATTATCGGCTCCTATTTGAATTTGATTTAAACAATTATTGCCGACGCCACAATCATAGTTTCCTACATTTCCATAACCATTATAACCCCAAGCCCATAAAGTACCATTATCTCTGATAGCAATAGTATTTCCTCCACCAGATGCAATTTTTTGCCAGCAATTATTTTGAGAAAATGATATTAAAGAAAATAATATTATAAGGTATTTTACTACTTTCATCGTATCATTTTTTTTGTAGTTATTTCACCATTTTCTAGCTCAATAACAACTTTAATAATTTTATATTTTTCGTCTATATATATTTGTGTAACATAATTATTTACATTGTTTTCATTTAAAACCTTTATTGCATTCATTGAAGGTGTATATAAGTCATAAACAAATATGTTTTTTATTTTACTTTTATAAGATTCGATATTTAGTGAAGATTTATTAAAAATAAAATTCACACTTGATTTTTCGTTAAAATTGTCTGTAGTTCTATCATCTTTAAATTTTATATAAAATCTACCTTCAATTAAGATTTCATTTGTAGAAAAGGTGTAACCTGACTTATTCAAATTGGTTGTTTTTTTTAAAAAATTATCAACCAAATAAATTGAATTGTTTTTCAAACTTCCAGCCACTTTCTCGATGCTTATAGTTAATTCTTTACTTAAGGATAAATTTGTAATTCCTAAAGGTATTATTACATTGTCATTAAATACTGATTTTGAATCAATAATCAAATCTTCCTTAGTTGATTGTGTGTAAAAATTTAAAGTTCTACCTGTAATTGCTTTTATATCTTCTTTACTTAAATAATCATCAAAACAACTCTCTAAAAAAGCTATTCCTATTTGTTCAGACAAACTACCATTTTCAAGTTTTAACCATAATTTATTGTTATTTTCAAGATTAACTGTTCGCATAAAAGTATTATTTGCAACCTTAGTACGCATGCTGTTGTTAAAAACCAAACTCGCATTATAATCATAATCTGGCGTATGTGAAACGGTTTGCACAAAAAAAGATTGGCAGGATGCTAAAAAACCACCATCACTAACTCCGTTATTAAAAGGGTCATTAAAAATAAGATTGCCATTTAAGTTAGCCGGCAAACTTATTCCATTAGGATTGTAAACAGCAAAATTGTCTTGACTATAGCTTACTGGATATGGCCCATTATTATTTGGATCTGGTGTGTCGTCAATATTTTGTGGCCTTCCCCAAACATAAGCCACAGGATCAATTAACCCAGCGTTAACCTCGAATAATCTGTCTAAATTTATGGCACTTGGGTATGGGTTGCCTACAAGATTGGCAAAAC
>JAYTPS010000235.1:0-3520 GCA_043747155.1 Flavobacterium sp.
ATTCTATTGATAGAGAATAATTAAAAATTAACAAAACAAAGTGTTTTTATTTTAAAGCATTTAATTAAAATCATTAATGAATTCTAAATTTCAAATAGAAAAAGAAAAAAAAGTTCTAAGCAAACCTTTAATTGTACTTTATATTATATTATCTATTGCAGGTTTAATGGTATTTGGAGCGCTGTATTATAATTATAAAAAAGACAAAGAAAAGACCTATATCGCCAATCCACATAAAGAAGACGTTTATTCAGTTGAATTAGATAATGGACATTTTAGTACCATGAAAGTTGAAAAAGTAAATAAAGACAGTATTTATATTACCAATAATGATTATGAAATAGACATGTCTGATAAAATTGATGAAATTGATATTAATAGAAATTACACTATTGATATTGATGTTACAATTCAAAAAGATTTACAAAAATTATTTAATAAAGGAATTATTTATTCAATAGACCGAAAATAATGAAAAAAGCAATATTTCCTGGCTCGTTTGATCCTATTACTAATGGCCATTATGACATCATTAAAAGAGGAATTTCCCTGTTTGATGAAGTAATTGTCGCAATTGGAGTCAATTCTGAAAAAAAATATATGTTTTCACAAGAAGATAGAAAACGTTTTATTGAAGAAGCTTTTAAAGACGAACCCAAAGTAAAAGTTATTACTTATATTGGATTAACCATTGATTTATGCCGAAAAGAAAAAGCCGAATTTATTCTTCGTGGTCTAAGAAATCCAGCCGATTTTGAATTTGAAAAAGCAATAGCACACACCAATAGAAGATTGTCTAAAATTGAAACTGTTTTTCTTTTAACAGCTTCCAAAACATCTTATATTTCATCAAGTATTGTGAGAGACGTTATTAGAAATGGTGGCGATTATACAGTTTTAGTTCCAGATTCTGTAAAGATATAATCAACATAAATTTTACAGATTTTAAACTTTATAACTTGAAAACTGTACTCCTTTACTCCTCTTTCTTAACAACTTTTCGCGCTACTTCTATTTTAAATTTCTTCCCTTTCATTTTTTCGTCGCGAATATTATTTAATAAATCTTTTGTTTTATTAAATTTTACTGCCGCAAACGAAATAAAATCTTTAACTTCAATTAAACCCAATTCATCTTTCTCCAATTTTCCTTTTTGAGAAAAGAAACCTACTATATCAATTTTATTCAACTTGTTTTTCTTTCCACCACTTATATAAATAGTTTGAAATTCAGGTGGATTAGGCAAATTGTCTGCATTTTCAACATTTAAAACTGGCATTTTATAATCTAAATAGTCCATTTTTTTCTCACTTTCATGAGTAATGATATAAGCAGTTCCAGATGCTAACATTCTAGCAGTTCGTCCATTTCTATGTGTAAACTCATCTTCTTTAGATGGCAGATGATAATGAATAACATGTTTCATTTTTGGAATATCCAAACCTCTAGCAGCCAAATCAGTTGTGACTAAATAACTTACACTTCCGTTTCTAAACTGAATTAAAGCACGTTCACGTTCATCTTGATCCATTCCGCCATGATAATAAGTTGAATAAATTCCTTTTTCGTTTAAGGCATCACTAATTCTTTCAGCGGCATCACGATGGTTACAAAAAACAATTGCCGATTGCGATTTTAATGAACATAACAAGTTAAAAAGCGAATTTATTTTATCTTTTTCTTTAGAAACTACCATTTTTAAAGACAAATTAGAATTTTCTTCTTCTGTTAGAATAAAATCTAAAACAGTTGGATTTACAACTCGTGTATATTTAGGAATTTCAATATCCGAAGTTGCCGAAACCAAAACTCGTTTATTCAATTTGGTTAATCTTCCAATGATATAAGTCATTTGCTCATGAAAACCAAGTTGCAATGATTTATCAAATTCATCAAGAATTAAGGTTTCAATTTTATCAGTTTTAAAAGTTGCTCTTTCAATATGATCGGCAATTCGTCCTGGAGTTCCAATTAAAACTGCTGGTGGATTAGACAAATTTTTAATTTCGGTATCAATAGAATGTCCACCATAGCAAACATTTACCTTGTAATCTGTTCCCATTTTTTTCCAAACTTGTTCAATTTGCAAACCCAATTCTCTTGACGGAACTAATATTAAACATTGAACTCCGGCAATTTCTGGCTGCAACATTTCAAATATTGGAAGTAAAAAAGCTAGTGTTTTGCCCGAACCTGTTGGCGAAAGCAATAAAACATTGGCATCATTTAAAATAGCATCTTGCGCCATTTCTTGCATTTCGTTTAAACTTTCAATACCAAGATTTAAAAGTAAATTGTTGGAATGTGAATTTCTATTCATTTGGCAAAGGTAAAGCCAATTGTGAATTTTAAAATAGCAAATAGTATTATTTATATTAATAAATTAATAATATTTTCTTACATTGGTTTTATGAAATAAATAAAAATATAAAATATTAGCTTTTACTTAAAGAAACTCTGGTAAGAAAATCTCGAAAATTTTAAAACAGACAGAGTCAGATGGGTAAAGCTCACACTAATAGGTGTGGGCTGACCTATTTTGTCTTTTGGGTGTTTCGAGATACCTCTTACCTAAATAGTGTTCAGTTTTCCACACCTTTTTTATTAATAAATAGTTATAAAGTCATACTTTGTTCTATTTATAAGAAATAATAAAAAGTTCTTGTTGAAAAAATCATTATTCAAAGGTTTTAATTAAGTATTTTAAACAAATGTTTAACCAATTAAAACCAACGCGAATGAAACAACTATTAAAAAAATTTAAAATTTTTCTTTGTCTAATCTTGGCAACATTTTTGTATTATAGTTGTACCCAAGAAAAAGAATACATTAATGAAAAAAATCGAATTAATTTTGATTTAAAAGAAAAGTCATTGAAAGAAGCACTCGACATGCCAATTTTTAGCACTGCTTACAGTAAATTGACTAAGATGAATTTTAGTTCAAGAACCTCTGAAACGGCACGAACTGCAATCGAAGACCAATTTGGGTTTACTATTGTGCCAGATGTTCCTATTAAAATAATTACAAGAGATGATGGAACAGTCCTTTTTTATATTCTAATAGAAAGAGAAATAAAAGAAGAATTAAAATTTGAAAATCTTATTATACAAGTTAAAAATAATGAAACATCTGCTGCTGTTTTTAAATATACTATGGGAGAAAAAGCAGTAAAAACTTTAACTAATGATTATGCAATTAAAGAAATTGTAAACTCTCAATATACAGATTTAAATATAGACGGTAAAATGTTTTTCAATAGTGGTGGAGAGACATGTTTTGATATTATGATATTTAAGTGTGATGCAGTATTAGGATATACTCATTCGGCTTTTAGTGATTGTTTTAGGAATGGCACAGCATATGCAGTTAGTTCTACTACTTGCATGGGTGATGGTGGCGGACCAAGTAGTGCAGAACCACAAAATGGTTCTGTAACCGTAACTACAGGTGGTGCAGCTCCAAATGAGCCAGTTGAAGCTTTTGTTTTACCTTGTCATTCTCCTAATTGTATTGAATC
>JAYTPS010000236.1:0-3045 GCA_043747155.1 Flavobacterium sp.
AGTTGCAATATCATTTTGACAAACTGAAACACTTGGTGAAATAGTAACATTAGCAGGTGTTGGATTTACAACAACTGTGATTGATTGAGTTGTATTTTCTGTACCCAACACACCAGAAACTGTATAAACAGTGGTAGCAGTTGGACTAGCAACTACTGTACTTCCTGTTGTTGTATTTAAACCTGTTGCTGGAGACCAAGTGTAAGCATAAGCTGATGCACTTGATGCTACAAGTGTAGTTGATGTTCCACTACAAATAATTGCACTTGGTGAAGGAGATATAACAATAGGATTTGGTTTTAACTCAAGTGTTAGATTATCAATAAAAAAGTCAATATCTGCTAAACCATTAGTTGCACCTTCAAATGCTCTAAATGCCAATCTTATTGTTTGTCCGTTGTAAGCTGTTAAATCAACATCATCTATTTGACCTAAATTAGAAGGCACATTTGAACTGTTGTAAGTTTTTAAAACTGTCCAATTAGAAGTTCCTGTTGTAGAAACTAATAATTCAACAAAATCATCAGCTTCCCATGCAGTTGTTAATGCTGTCGTTGCTGCAAATTGTGTAGCTCCAACATTGTATTTTACTCTATATAATCCAGAAGCAGGTATCGCAAAAGATGGAGAAATTATCCACTCTGAACCCAAAGCAGTATCAATATTCATTTTAGCTGCGCCAGTTCCAGTTCCTGTAGCGTTCAAATAATCATCGGCAACCCAATCACTAATTGATGCTGCGCCAGTTGTTGCTGGACCAGTACTTAAATCTCCTAAATCTCCTTCATTCCAACATATAGATGGTAAATAAATAGCAAAATCTGTTAAACTTGGATAAGCAATTATTGCATCACATGCTGTTGTAAAAGCTCCTCCAGATAAAAAGGCACTATCACAAGTTGTATTATTTGCTTTTACACGATAAAAATATTGTGTAGCAGAAGTTAATCCTGATAAATTTTGAGTAGTTGCAGTTAGTGTAGCAAAAGGTGAACCTGATATTGGTAATGTATATGCTGCGTCAGTTGTTACTTCTAAAACATAATTAAAAGTATTTGCTCCACCACCAACAATTGAAGCAGTCCAAGAAACTGTAGCTGAACTGTTAGTTATTGCAGAATTTACAAATGATGTTGGAGTTGCTGGACAAGTAATTTGACTAGCATTTACACCTGTAGAATACCAAGGTGCGCCAAAACATAAATTGGTATTGTCTCTAGAAAATATATAATAATAATATTGTGTATTACTTATCAATCCTGTTTGAGCAAGAGTAACTGCTGTTCCATTGGCAACACAATTGTATGAACCTGCTCCAAAAGTGTAAGCTGTTCCACTTGCATAAGTTGTTCCATTTACTGGAGTTGGTGCGGTTGCATTAGTTGATCTAAAAATTACATAAGCAGTTGGCACTGGCGAAGCAGCTGTAAAATTTAAAGTTAAACCAGTTGCAGAAATTCCTGTGAAAGAAAGTGCAGAAGGATTGTTTGGAATAGTACATGCAGTAACAAATGTTCCAGCTGCTGTAAAAGTACTTAAACTTCCACCACAATCCGATTGTACATAAACTGAATAAGATGTTGCAGCTGATAATCCTGAAATATTTGCAGTTAAAATTCCTGCTCCAACTGTTGAAGTTGTTACTAAACCAGTTGCTCCACTTCCAGCCAATCCAGAAGTTCTTATTTCATAAATATATCCATTTGCTGGAACTGATGCTGATGCTGTCCAATTGATCGTTGCTGATGTAGTTGTAATTGCTGTTGTAGCTGTTAATGTTGGAGGCAAACAATTTGGTGTTGCCTTGATAGCAACTGCATCCATAGAACAATTGTTTCCAAAAGTTGAATGAAATTTAAATCCTACATAAATTGTAGCTTGATTTCCTGCACCAACTGGTAAAGTAATTGTTTTTTTATTCCAACCTGTTAAAGTTGCATTATATCTTTGAACGAAAGCTCCACTATCAATCCAAGTAATTCCATCTAAAGAATATTGAACTTGAACACCTTCTGTTGTTAAAGTACTAGAACCTGCGTCATGCATCCATTGAAATTCAACATCTACACTACTTGCTCCGGTTGATGTAATTGGTGGAGACACTAAACGAGTTTCATTTCCAGAAGCAATACTAAAAGAATTCCAATAAACATATCTTGTTCCTTCTTGAGGAACAGTTGTTGGATTTGATGATGATGCTTGAAAAGTAATATTTGATGTTCCAACTACAGTTTGTTGTGACCAACATGTTGGAAAAACTGCCGTTCCTGAAGTATTAAAACCTTCTGAAACTGGTAATGTAAAATTAGTACATAACGTTGAAAATGTTCCTCCTGTTAAAAAAGCACTATCACAAGATCCATTATTAGCTTTAACTCTGTAATAATAAGTTGTTGAAGCTGTTAAACCACTTAAATTTTTTGTGGCAGATGTTAACGTTGAAAATGGCGAACCTGATATTGGCAAAGTGTATGCTGCATCAGTTGTAACTTCTAATATATAATTAATTGCAGCAGCATTACCACCTATTATAGAAGCCGTCCAAGATATTGTGGCACTTGAAGTAGTAATTGCAGAATTAACAAATGCAGTAGGTGATGCTGGACATGTAGTTAAAACACTTGTTAATGGTGAAGTTGATAAATATTTTGGTCCACCAGAACAAGAACCACTATTAAATGAAAATATGGTTATTGTGTAAGCTGTATTCGAAGTTAGTGCCGTTGGAGCAAAACTTGTTGCGCTACTTGATTGAATTACAGTTCCGTTTCCAATTGCTGTTGTTGCTGGATAATTTGTTCCGTCAACTAGAGTTCCTACAAATGCTCCAGAACTTCTAATTACTAAATATCCTGTTGGAGTTCCAGTCGCCGCTGTAAAAGAACCAGCAATGGTAGTTGCAGTATTTGTTCCTGCAACAAAAGCTGTTGGTTGATTACTTGGAGTAGTACAAACGACAATTGAAGATACAAAATTTCCTGCATCGGCACCAATATCTGTTGGTGTTAAGCCAGAACGTGTTTGACCATCAAAATCTAAAGTTAC
>JAYTPS010000237.1:0-4528 GCA_043747155.1 Flavobacterium sp.
GTATTGTATTGATAAAATCGAGTTGCATAAGTTAATGGAGAAAAGGCTAATAAATTTTGTGCCAAAACAGGAGAAGACCACATAGCATAATCAAGTCTCATTAATGAATTAGTATTTCGATTTATACTAATATTTCCTGTATTTATTGCATCTTGATTTTGAAATAAGTTAGCATTATTTTCTAAAATTAAACTACTTCCAGTTTCAATATTAATTGAAGTGTTTAATGATAAATTATCACCTGATAATATTTTAACTTTAGCATTATTATTTACTAATAAAGAACAAGCATTAAAACTACCATTTCCATCGCCAATAGAAGTGTAATCATTAGAAATTATAGCAGTTTTGATGCTACTTGGTAATCCATTATCCCAACTTCCACCATTAGCAGAAGTCCACGTAGTTGTTTCAATTGTTACTTTAATTGTATTTGAAATAGCTGGTGCACAATTACCGTTTGATACTACAGCTCGAAAATAGGTAGTTACATTTAAACTACCAATTTGATTAATAGTAAGAGTTGTCGAATTGATTCCTATATTTAAAACATTATTTGTAAAAGCAGCATCATTTGCTTTTTGCCATTGTATTGTTCCGTTGGCATTAGAAATTGTTATATCATTATTAAGAAAACTACCACTACAAATAGATTGATTGCTAGAACTTGTTCCTACCAAAGGTGTAGAATTCACGTTTAATAATGCTGCATTTGAATTTGTAATACAACCATTAGTATTTGTAAGTACACATCTGAAATTATAATTACTATATACTAAAGAAGCATTTGTAATATTTAAAGTATTTGAAGTATGGCCTGTAAATCCGATTAAGCTATTTGTATTTGTCCATGAAGTTATAGGGTTTGAACTATATTGCCATTGATATGATAAATTTATATCTGATGAACCTATGGTAAATGAGCCATTTGTATTTTGACAAACATTTAATGGTATTGGTTGTGAAGTAATATTTGGAGAAGGATTAATAGATATTGTAACCGAATTTGATGTTACAAATGAAGTACATGTTCCATTTATTACTACGTCATAACTACCTGCATGTGTGTTTGTTGGGTTTGTAAAAATTAAGGATGATGTTCCTTGTCCAGAAATTACAGAATTGTTAATAACAGCAACTCCTGATTTTCTCCAGTTATAGGTTAATCCAGAACCTGAAGCTATTACAGTTAATGTTTGTATACCATTGCCAGAACAAGTAATGGTTGGACTAGTTGGTTGTGTTGTAATTGCTGGCACGCTACAATTATTAAATATTTTTCCAGTTGTAGAAGTAAAATATGTTGAATTAATATTTGCGGCACCCGAAGTTGTTCCACCCCAAGAACCAATTATTTGAAATACACCACCTAACGATAAGCCAATACAAGTATGATTGTTTCCAATTCCTAGATTTGCTGTAACTCCAGAGCTAATATTTAAAACATTATTAATAATTGTATTAGTTAAAAAAGTTTTAGTACCAGATCCAGAAAGCGAAATATTATAATATGGCAAAGCAACTACAGTTTGAGATGTTCCATTATAATTTATTGTTCCTGTGCTAGCAATAAACGTTCCGCCTGTTCCGTTTATTAACCCTGCAATATTTAAACTACTTGAACCGCCATTAATAGTTCCTGCGGTTCTAATAAAATTCGAAGTATAGGTGTGATTAAAATTAATTCCAAGATTTAGAGTTCCGCCGTTTCCATTTATTATTAAATCAGAACCGTTTGTATTACCTGTAAAAGTTGCAATTCCTGCTGTTTTTGTCATAGAAACTTGTCCAGTTGTAGCAAATCCAGCAATGTTTTGATTTGTCATTGTACCATTGATAATTATAGCAGTACTACCAGCTGTAAAAACACCACCATTATTAATAAAGCTACCACCAAAAGTTAATGGTAAGTTATTTGTAATCAAAGTGCTCCCAATGTTAATAGTCAAAGGAGAAGAAGTGTTGAATGTCTTGGCAAGATTCATAGTTATTGCACCCGTATTAGCAATAATAACACCTCCGAGTCCTGCAAAAGGAGTAATCCATTCTAAGCCAGCAATTCTAGAAGTTGATGTATCATATTTAAGTGTTGCATTTGTACCATATGTTGGTGGAGCTAATACTGTTGCTGAATCCTGAATTGTTACTATTCCAGATGCAATACAATTTGCTGTAGTGAAAGTTTTAATTCCTGAGGATGAAAATGTCAAGTTGTTAAATGTTGTAGGACTAGCTGAAATTGTTTGATTTCCAGCAGCAGCAAAATTTACAGTTCCAGTGCCTGCAGTAAAAAGAGCTCCATTACCACTCCAAGCTGTTGTACTTATTGCTTTTACATTCATAATACTTGAATTAGCATTTAATGTTCCTGCGGTTAAAGTTATTATATCATTAAAGTTATGAGTAAGTAAAGTGCCTAAATTTAAAGTTCCGCCATTACCATTTATTGTTAGCTTACCAGCAATTACATTTCCTAATAAAGTTGCAACACCGGCAGTTTTTGTCATAGAAACTGGTCCAGTTGAAGTAAATCCAGCTATACTTTGATTTGCCGTTGTATTTGTTATTACAATTGGTGAGCTTCCTGCGGTAAATGTTCCATTATTTGTAAAATTTCCGCCAAATGTTAATTGAAAATTATTAGTTATTAAAGTTGAAGTATTGTTAATTAATAATGGTATTGAAGCATTCAATACTTTAGCACTGTTTAAAGTAATTGAGCCAGTATTTGAAATAATAATTCCGCCCGATGAAGTAAATGGAGTAATCCATTCTACTCCTGAGTTTCTTGCAATAGAAGTATTATAAAGTAATGTAGCTACATTGCCATATGTTGGTGCTGAAGAGACAGTTGCTGTGCCTTCAATAGAAAGAATTCCATTTACAATACATCTATTTGTAGTAAGTGTTTTTAATCCAGATGAAGAAAAAGTTAAATTATTAAATGTTGTTGATGTAGCAGAAAGTGTTTGATTTCCTGCTGCACTAAAATTTACTGTTCCTGTACCTGCGGTAAACAAACTACCATTACCAGTCCAAGAAGTAATACTTATTGATTTAACATTTAGTAAACTTGAGCTACCATTCATGTTGCCAGCGGTTAAAGTTATATTACCAGTAAAATTGTGAGTTAATGAAGATCCTAAATTTAATGTGCAATTTGTACCATTCATTGTAAGTCCACCACCATTAACATTTCCAGTAAAAGTTACAGTACCTCCAGTTTTTCTGCAAGAAATTGTACCTGTTGTTGAAAACCCTGTAATAGTTTGTGTAGATGTTCCATAAAAACGAATTTGTGTTGCTATTAATGTGTGTGTTCCTGCATTTATTAAATTTCCATAAAAATATATACGACCGCTTCCCATTGTGAAATTACCATAATTCGAGAAATTTTTTGTAAGTCCAGTAAGTATTAATCTTCCTGTAGTTCCTGAAAATGTTCCATTATTTACAAAATCTCCCGTTACAGTAAGCGCATTTATTGTTCCTATTTTTAATGTTCCACCAGTATTTATTGTAATATTTGCAATAGAAGATGCAGCTATCAATGTTATAGTTGCACCATTTGTTATAATTATATTATCTGTAGTTGCAGGCACAATACCACCAACCCAAGAAGTACCAGTTGACCAATTTCCACCAACATTAGTACTTGATATAGTTGCTGAGAAAGAATTAGAGAAGGTTAAAAACAGAATAATTAATAATATTATTTTAGATTGAAATAATTTAAAAACAGTTTCTTTTTTATATTTCGTTATTAATAAATAAATGGATTCTTTCATCTTATTTAAATTTTCCTTAGTGATTTTTTTAATTTTAATGGTAAGTTAAAATCACCGCATATTGTTTTTTTTATATAATGTGTTTTTGTTATTCATAATTATTTAAAAAAAAGTTACGCGATTAAGTCTCAAAACTAATAGTTTAAATAATATAACATCGATAATAAACATAAATAATCGATAAAAAGCACTTATTTAGTATATATGAAAGAATAAAATTACAAATTAAATTTTAAACAATAAAAAAAGTCATACGAATAAGCACGACTTTTATAATTTATTTAGGACTTGTTAAAATAATAGGATTTTATTTTTTTATTGGAGGATATTGTGATAAAATTTTATCTACAAATTCTTTAATTCTTTCATCTTTTTTGTTGGTGTCTTTGGTTAAGTAACCATTTCCTTCTCCTTGCCAAACCAATTCTTTGGTTTTAGCATCAATCAGATCAATATATAGTGTGCCTTCGGTTGATGTTGATACATTTGAGTAATTTATACCCCAATATGGATTCCAACCCCAGCCAAAACCAGCATTATTGTATACATCTACTCTTTGACTTTCTTTGGTGAAAATACTAACCAACATATCTGGGGTTTCACTTTTAGTAAATCCTTTTATAGACATTGCTTCATCAATAGACCGCAAGATGCGTTTTTTATCTAAATCGGATATTTCTACTTTATCAATCGAACTTTTTAAGAAAGCATAGGTTTTATAACTTTCAAAATTTGCTTTT
>JAYTPS010000238.1:0-10637 GCA_043747155.1 Flavobacterium sp.
CAAACTTTGCTAACCAATCATAACCTGGCATTGAAGAAGAAATTGCATTAGCAACTGATGCCTCTTTTCCGCTTGTTCTAAAAAATTCTACCGATTCTAAACCAGTTAGAACATGAGCAAAAAGTATGTATAAAACCGTACAAATGGCAAGTGAACCTAGAATTCCTATTGGCATATCTCTTTTAGGATTTTTAGTTTCTTGTGCAGCAGTACTTACTGCATCAAAACCAATAAAAGCAAAAAACACTGTTCCTGCAGCACCAAGAATACCCATAATTCCTCCAAAATTATGACCAACATTGTGTTCGTCAGTAAATATTGAAGCAGCTGGAATATATGGTTCGTGATTTGATGGATTAATAAAACTCCAGCCAAAAACAATAATCATAACAACAATTGCAACTTTAATAATAACAATTATTCCGTTTACAAAAGCTGACTCTTGCGTACCTTTTATTAATAATAAACTAATTACCGCAACAATAAATAATGCTGGCAAATTTATTATTCCTTGTTCAAGAACTTGTTTTGTAACCGGATCTATAACTTGTTGAAAAGGTGAATGAGATAACGAATATGGAATTGGACTTGTATGCAACACATTGACCAGTAAATTATTGAGGTATTCACTCCAAGCAATTCCAACAGTTGCTGCTCCAACTGCATATTCTAGAATTAAATCCCAACCAATTATCCAAGCAAGTAATTCTCCCATTGTTGCATAAGTATAAGTATATGCGCTTCCAGAAATAGGAATTGAAGAAGATAATTCAGCATAGCATAAACCTGCCAAAGCACATCCAATTGCTGCTACAATAAATCCAATAGTAACTGATGGCCCAGCATTTTGAGCTGCTGCAGTAGCTGTTCTTACAAATAATCCTGCTCCAATAATTGCTCCTATACCAAGTGCTACTAAGGACCAAGCTGTTAATGTTCTTTTTAATCCTTTTTCAGATTCTGATGCTTCTGCAAGCAATAAAGTTAATGGTTTTCTTTTCCAAATAGACATAATGTATCTTTTTTAGTTAGTTGTGTTCAAATATACTTTTTTTGTTTAATAATTTTACGAAAATATAAATTTTCTAGGTTTTTAAAACCAAAAACCTAAACTTATCCATGTATATCCTTTAGGTAATTCTGGTGACCAAGAATATTTTAATTCTATTGGTCCAATTACTGTTTCTAGACCATATCCAACAGCATATCCAGAATATTTTGGTGATGATAACCAATTTCCTGTTTTATATAATTTATCTTCTGCATTGGCAAAATTTGCAGAGAAATTGATATGATTTTTTTTATAAAACTCAATATCTACAGTTGCTGTTGATTTTATGTAACTATCGGCAGCAAAACTTAGAAAATCATATCCGTAAAATTGTTTAAAATTATTTATGGTATTAAAGCCATAACCCCCAAAAACAAAATCTAAAAATGAAACCGATTCTTCTCCAACTGAAAATCCAGCTTCTGTTTGAAATTTTACATTAAATTTTTTATAAAAAGTTCTTGTAATTTGTGCATCTCCTTTTAATATCGAAAATCTATTAAACTGATTGGTATAGTCTGTAGAATGTAAATAAGATTGAATATCGCCTTGAACAAACCATCCTTTTTTAGGAAAATATTTATTGTCAAATGAATCATATTTTATAAACCCAAATACACTTGAATAATTACTGTCTTCGAAAGCTTGGGTTGTGTTTTCTAATGTTTTAGATTTAATTGTAATGTGTTTTAGTTCTAATCCTGCTCCAATTAAAAATTTTTGGGCAAAGATTGTTTGCACGTAGGCCTGATTTGTAAAATCTGAAAAATCGATATTTAAAGTACTTATTCCTAATTGTTGAAATAGCTCACCATCATTAAAATCAGTTGCAACGTTTCTGTTAAAAGTATTGTATCTAGATTTTAATCCAAAACTAAAATAAAATCCGTTGTCTATATAATAATCTAAATTGTATCTAATATTATCGCCAAGACCAATATCTAGTGAAAAAACATCATTCTTGAAAAGTGATTTTTTTTGAGTTAAATTTACCAAAACCGCACTTTTATATAATCCGTCATAATGCAAACCAAATTTTAAAAATGTTTTATTGACATTTTCATTTAGTATTAAATTCAAATCTTCACCTTTGTCATTTCTTTTTAATATGTAATTTATGGAACTAAAGTTTTGAGTAGCATTTAGTTTGTTGATTCCGTTTTTTAAATCTTCATAACATATTTTAGAATTTGGTTTAAATCCTAACTTTCCTATGGTATATGATCTTGTATAATTCTTAAGGTTTTCTATATTAATTTTGTTTATTAGAATACTGTCTGTACTACATTTATTTTTATTTAAAACAAATTTATCGTTAGCAGATAATTTTTTTATTTCTTCATATACTACAAATGCTGCTTCTTCGCCTTTCTTTATAATTTCTTTGCCTCTATCAAATGATATTACTGAGAATGAGGTAATATCTGGTTTTATGTAAATATCAGTATTTGCAATTTTACCTTTCATACTTTCTAGCATTTGAAAATTTGAAATTTGAACTAAAATTCGAGTTGCTTCTTTTAGTGAATTTCTGTCTTTTAAATCGTCTTGAACATCGACACCAATTATTATATCGGCACCCATTTTTCTTACTTCTTCAATTGGATAATTATTGGTAACTCCGCCATCGATTAGCAATTTACCATTAATTTCTACTGGCGAAAAAAGAGTTGGAAATGCTGAACTTGCCAACATTGCTTGGGGTAAAAATCCATTTTTTAAGATTACTTCATTTCCTTTTTCAATGTCAGTTGCTATGCACACAAAAGGAATTGGAAGTTTGCTAAAGTCGTTTATGTGTCTTACATTGTGGGTTAATCTTGTTAGTAAATTGTAATTATACAATCCTTTAGACAAAGCCAAAGGAACACCAACGCTAAATTTATAAAATGGAAGTGAAATGGCATACATTTCGTCGTTTCGTTTTTCGAAAAAACTTTTAGAAGTTCTTGGGATATAATCGTTTAATAGTTCGTCGAAATTGGTTGCTGTAAAAATTGAATCAATTTGTGTTGCATTGTAACCTGAGCAATACAAACCACCAACTACAGCGCCCATACTTGTTCCTCCAATATAATCAACTTTTACACCAGCTTGCTCAAGCACTTTAAGAACACCAATGTGTGCAAAACCTTTGGCGCCACCACCAGAAAGTACAAGTCCAATTTTTTTTCTTGGAATTGTGTCTTGAGAAAAAGAATTTTGGGAGAATATAAAGAAGAAAACAGAAAATAGAAAATAGAAAATAGAATTCAGATTATTGATTTTAAATTTTAAATTTTGCAAAAGACAAAAATCATTTAACAATGAGTTCTTCACAAAAACATTAATTTTACATTGAAGTTGAGAGAATTTCATTAGATAAAAAAATCTCTTTTCTTTCTTATTTTGAAAGAAAAAAATAATACTGGAAAGCAGGAATATGATTGATAAAAATGCCCAAGCCATTCGCTTCTAATTTTGGTTATTGATTTTATGGTAAAAGTCGTAAATTTTTTTGGCTTTTGATACACCAATAACTTCAGAAATTTCTTTTTCAGTGGCTAATTTTAATCTTTTAACACTTTTAAAGTATTTTACTAATGTTAGCATTGTTTTTTCGCCAATACCAGGTATGGTTTCTATTGTTGAGTTTAGTGCGGCTTTGCTTCGTTTATCGCGATGAAATGTAATTCCGAATCGGTGTGCTTCATTACGTAAATGTTGAATTGTTTTTAAAGTTTCTGATTTTTTATCGAGATAAAGTGGTGCAGAATCGCCAGGGTAAAATAATTCTTCAAGACGTTTTGCAATACCAACAATGGCAATTTTTCCTCTCAAACCCAAATCGTCAATACTTTTTAATGCCGATGATAATTGTCCTTTTCCGCCATCAATAATTATTAAATTGGGCAGCGATTGGTTTTCGTCAAGCATTCGTTTGTATCTTCGATAAACAACTTCTTCCATTGAGGCAAAATCGTTTGGTCCTTCAACTGTTTTAATATTGAAATGGCGATAATCCTTTTTAGATGGTTTTCCGTCTTTAAAAACCACACAAGCTGCAACTGGATTGGTTCCTTGAATGTTAGAATTATCGAAACATTCTATATGACGTGGCTCAACTTGAAGTCGCAAATCTTTTTGCATTTGCGCCATAATTCTGTTAGTATGACGTTCTGGAACAACAATTTGAATCTGTTTCAATTGGTCTAATCGATAATATCTTGCGTTTCGTTCTGACAATTCTAAAATTTGTTTTTTATCGCCAAGTTGTGGTACGGTTACTTTTATTTTGTCGCCAAAATCTAACTGAAATGGTAAAATTATTTCGCGAGAATGTAAATTAAATCGTTCTCGAAGTTCAACTACTGCTAGTTCTAATAGTTCTTCATTGGTTTCATCAAGTTTCTTTTTTAATTCTAATGTATAGGAACGAATTATGGCTCCGTGTGCAATTTGAAGGAAATTTACATAAGCAACAACTTCATCTGAAATGATTGAAAAAACATCAATATTGGAAATTTTTGGATTTAAAATTGTAGATCGAGATTGATAATTTTGAAGAACCTCTATTTTTTCTTTAATTTTTTGAGCATCTTCAAATTGCATTGTTGTTGCAAATTCTTGCATTTTTATTTTGAAATTTTTTAAACTTTCTCTAAAATTCCCTTTTAAAATTTCGCGAATGGCATCAACTTGTTTTTGATAATTTTCAAGTAGTTCTAAACCTTCGCAACCACCTTTGCAATTGCCAATATGAAATTCTAAACACACTTTGTATTTGTGAGAATCGATATTAGCTTTAGTTAAATCATAATTACAAGTTCGAAGTGGATATAATTCTTTTATTAAATCTAAAATTGTGTTTACGGTTTTAAAACTGGTGTAAGGCCCAAAATATTCAGAACCATCTTTTATCATTCTTCGTGTTGGAAATATTCTAGAAAAAGGTTCTTTTTTTATACAAATCCATGGATAGGTTTTATCATCACGTAGTAAAACGTTGTATCTTGGTTGGAGTTTTTTTATTAAATTATTTTCTAATAAAAGTGCATCTTGCTCGCTTGATACTACAATGTGTTTTATGTTTACAATTTTTTTAACCAATACATTAGTTTTGGCTGTATCGTGAATTTTGTTAAAATAAGAGGCAACTCTTTTTTTTAAATTTTTGGCCTTACCAACGTATAGAATTTTACCTTCTTTGTCATAATACTGATATACTCCGGGATTATCTGGAAGCGATTGTATTTGAAGTTCTAGAGATGGAAGTAGCATTTATTATTGCTGATTAAAGATTGTTGAATTTTGAAGTCTTGCAATTGATTTTTGTAATTGATATTGACATTAAGAAATATTCTAACAAATTTAACTTTAAATTCTACACAAAACAAATTGAAATTTTTCTACATTTACTTTATGTTAAAAAAAGAATTAAGAAAAAAATATAGAGAATTAAGGCAACAACTTACATTAATAGAAATTGAAAAATTATCGCTTGATATCGCTAATAACTTGCTTCAAATAAACGTTTGGAATAAAACTTATTATCATCTTTTTATGACTATTGAAGAACAAAAAGAAATTGACACACAGTTTATACTTCAAGTTTTGGCAGGAAAAGATAAGGAAATTGTTGTTTCTAAAAGTGATTTTATTACTCTTCAAATGAAGCATTTTTTATTAACTGACAATACTAAATTTATTAAAAATGTATATAATATTCCAGAACCTATAGGTGGTTTAAAAGTTCCTGTTTCCAAAATAGATGTTGTTTTTGTACCTCTTTTAGCATTTGATACTAAAGGCAATCGAGTGGGTTATGGAAAAGGATTTTATGATAAATTTCTTTCTAAATGTTTGCCGAAAACTATAAAAATAGGCATTTCATTCTTTGAAGCAGAAAAAATTATTGATGATATTTTTAACAATGATATACAATTGGATTACTGCATAACCCCATTAAAAATTTATAAATTTATATCCTAAATTAATCTAAAGAATTAGTAAATTTTATTCTTGAAATACTATCGTTTGGTAGAGTAAATGATCTTTTATTAAAGAAAATTAAAATCCCAACACCACAAGATATTGAAAAATCGGCAACATTAAATATGGCATTAAAAAAAGTAACTGTTTTTCCGCCCCAAAAGGGAAACCATTCTGGCAGTAAATAATCTTGAATTATAGGTAAATAAAACATATCAACAACTTTTCCATGAAACCATGTTCCATAATTATCCTCAGCGAAAAAAGTTGCTAATTTATTATGACTATCATTAAATATTTCTCCGTAAAAAACAGAGTCAATAATGTTTCCAAAAGCACCAGCAAATATTAATGTAATGGCAACTATTAAATAAGGCGATTTTTCTCTTTCAATACTATCATAAAGCCAATATCCAATAAATGGTATTACTATTATTCTAAAAATTGTTAATATCAACTTTCCATATTCACCAGGAATAATTGTTCCCCAAGCCATACCTGGATTTTCAATAAAATGAATTCTAAACCAATTTATATCCAAAAATTTTAATTCTTCTCCATAAAAAAAATGCGTTTTAACATAAATTTTAGATGCTTGATCAATTATTAAAATTATAACTATTAAAATTATAGAATAAGAAAGTTTCATTTTTTTTAGATTTGGGAGCAAAAATAACAAATTTATACTATAAAAAAAGCTAATTAATAATAATAAACAAGTTGTTTATCATTAAACTTTGTAGCATTGCTATTGCTTTTTCTATAATTTATTTAAATTAATTACATTTTTTAATTACTCACTATAAAGTATTTAAGATAATTTTAATATCTTTGAACTACTAAAAATCATGTTATGAAAGTTTTTAAAATAATAATATCTTGCTTGATAGTTCTAATTTTCACTTCATGTGACAAAGACGATTCTAATTCTCAAAAAGCAAAATTTGCTGTTCCTACACTTAAAACATTAACCGAAATTAGAAATAACATTTCAGTTTTGGGTGCAAAACAAACAAATTCTGACGGAAAAATTTATGTTTCTGAAAATTATCTTTTTTATATTTCTAAAGAAGTTGGTGTTCATGTTTTTAACAACCAAAACCCATCATTACCTATTAATATTGCTTTTATTAATTTAGAAGGCGTTCATGATATTTCTGTTAAAGGAAATTATTTATATGCAGATAACTTTGTTGATTTGTTGGTTTTTGATATTTCAAATATTGAAAATATTACTTTGGTAAAAACAGTTGAAAACTCATTGTTCTTTTATCCTACTTATCCTGTTGATGCTGAGTTTTACGATTATTCTGTAAATGCTATTGAAGGAGAAATAATTACTGGATTTACAGTTCAATTGAAAAATCGCCCAGTTGGGCAAGAACTAATTTTAGCAAATGATGCCCTTTCTGGTTTTGAAAGTGCTGCTCCAAATTCAGTTGGAACTGGAGGTTCTTATGCTCGTTTTCAAATAAATAATAATGCGCTTTACACTTTAGATTCTTATCAATTAAATGTATTTAATATTACAAATCCATTAACAACTTTCTTTGACAAAGTAGTTTACATGAATGGCTGGTTTGGTGGCGGAGCATTTGAAACACTTTTTATTCAAAAAGAAATTTTATTTGTGGGTTCAACTACCGGAATGTTTACTGTTGATGCTAATGATGAATATAATCCTTATTTTGTTTCTGGGTTTTCTCATGCAACTGCCTGCGATCCAGTTGTAGTGTTTGGTAACACAGCATACATAACTGTTAGAGGCGGAAGTTCTTGTGGCGCAATTGAAGATCAAGTTAATGTTATTGATGTTACCAATATTTCGAATCCTATATTAATTTCGACTACATTAGTAAATCAACCTTATGGTTTAGGTGTAAAAAATGATATTTTATATGTTTGTTGCGGTAGTAATGGTTTGAAAATTTTTGATGCTTCGAACTCTTCAAATTTAACTCTTGAAAATACTTATTTACAAGATGTAAAAGATGTTATTGCGTTAGATAGTCATTTAATTGTATTGGGGACAAATAAAATTATTCAATATGGTTATGGCTCCGATTTTTCGTTAATTCAACTTAGTGAAATTAATTTTTAAACATTAAAAAACTCGCAAATTGCGAGTTTTTTATACTATATATTCTATAATTATCGTTGCATATTTTTTGCTTCAATACTCATTGTTGCATGTGGAACAATTTTTAATCTTTCTTTACCAATAAGTTTTCCTGTTACTTTACAAACGCCATAGGTTTTATTTTCTACACGGAAAAGTGCATTTTTAAGGTCACGAATAAATTTTTCTTGTCGAATTGCCAACTGCGAATTCGCTTCTTTACTCATTGTTTCGCTTCCTTCTTCAAATGCTTTAAAAGTTGGAGATGTATCATCAGTTCCATTATTTAAGTCATTCATATAAGCACTTTTAATTAATTCTAAATCATTTTGTGCTTTTTCAATTTTATTTAAGATAATTTCTTTGAACTCTGCTAAATCAGCTTCAGAATATCTCATTTTTTCATCTACCATCATTTTTTACTATTTTGAGATTAATATTATTGTTTTTATTTCATCAAATTCAATTTCTATACCATTTTTAACTTCGTCAAGAAAATTTAATTCTTCTGTTAAAGTTTCAGACATAATATATGATTTATTATTTTGTATTGCTAATTCAAGTTCGCCATCGCGTTTTAATTGAACTTTTATTTTATCCGTAACTTCAAATCCAGATTCTTTTCTAATGTTTTGAATTCTGTTTACCAATTCTCTAGCAATTCCTTCTTGTTTCAATTCTTCTGATAGTGTAATATCTAATGCAACTGTAATTCCGTTAGCATTTGCAACCAACCAACCTGGAATATCCTGGGTTGTAATTTCTACATCTTCAGAAGTTAAAATTATACTTTTTTCTTGATAAACAATTCTTAAAGTTCCTTCTTTATCTAATTCATTTATTTGAACCGTAGATAGTAATTGTATCTCTTTGGCAATCAATCCCATATCTTTGCCAAATCGTGGTCCAAGTGCTTTAAAATTGGGCTTTATTTGCTTCACTAAAACACCAGATGCATCGTCTAAAAGTTGTATTTCTTTAACGTTTACTTCGGCTTTTATTAGGTCAGAAACTGCTTCAATTTCGGCACCTTGATTCTCGTCAAGTATAGGAATCATTATCTTTTGCAACGGTTGACGTACTTTTATCATTTCCTTTTTTCGAAGTGATAAAACTAGTGACGAAATGGTTTGTGCTTTCATCATTCTGCTTTCTAACGATTTATCAACAAAGTTTTCAACCGAAACTGGGAACAAAGCCAAGTGAACACTGGCAAAATCTTCTGTTTTAGTTGTTCTTACCAAATCGCGATACAACTGATCCATAAAAAATGGTGCAATTGGCGCCGAAAGTTTGGCAACATTTAATAAACAAGTGTATAAGGTTTGATAAGCTGCAATTTTATCTGTTCCGTATTCGCCTTTCCAAAATCTTCTTCTGCACAAACGCACATACCAATTACTCAAATTTTCTTGAACAAAATCAGATATTGCTCTTGCCGCTTTTGTTGGTTCATAATCTGCATAAAACTCATCAACATTTTTTATTAAAGTATTTAATTCTGATAAAATCCAACGGTCAATTTCTTGTCGTTCGTTTAACGGGATTTCTGCTTCTGCATAAGTAAAATTATCAATATTTGCATACAAAGTAAAGAAAGAATACGTATTATAAAGTGTTCCAAAGAACTTTCTTCTCACCTCAGCAATTCCTTCTAAATCAAATTTTAAATTGTCCCACGGATTGGCATTAGAAATCATATACCATCGTGTTGCATCTGCACCATAATCTTCCAAAGTTTTAAATGGATCTGTAGCATTACCAAGACGTTTAGACATTTTTTGTCCGTTTTTGTCAAGAACTAATCCGTTAGAAACTACATTATTGTAGGCAACTTTGTCAAAAACTAATGTAGAAATTGCGTGCAAAGTATAAAACCAACCACGAGTTTGATCTACACCTTCGGCAATAAAATCGGCAGTTGCCCATCCTTCTTTTATTAAATTGGGCTTCTCAAATGGATAATGCCATTGTGCATAAGGCATTGCGCCTGAATCGAACCAAACATCAATTAAATCAGTTTCGCGTTTCATTGGTTTTCCTGACGGAGAAACTAACGTAATTTTATCGACAACATTTTTATGTAAATCAACTAAATCGTAATTTTCTTCACTCATATTTCCAACTTCAAAACCTTGAAATGGATTTACAGTTTCTAAACCAGCAGCGATAGATTTTTCTATTTCAGAATATAATTCTGCTACCGATCCTACTAATAATTCTTCTGTTCCATCTTCTGTTCGCCATATTGGCAAAGGAATTCCCCAATATCTTGATCGCGATAAGTTCCAATCATTGGCATTTTTTAGCCAATTTCCAAAACGACCTTCGCCGGTTGCTTTGGGTTTCCAGTTAATTGTTTCGTTAAGATTGAACATTCTATCTTTGATTTCGGTAACTTTTATAAACCAAGAATCTAATGGATAATATAAAATAGGTTTGTCTGTTCGCCAACAATGTGGATAACTGTGAACGTATTTTTCTACTTTGAATGCT
>JAYTPS010000239.1:0-6038 GCA_043747155.1 Flavobacterium sp.
TTTTCTTTAATATGTTTGCTCTTTTTTCATTTGGTAGTGCTCTAGAACATTTTTGGGGTGGAAAAAAATTCTTGTTTTTTTATATTTCGTGTGGACTTGGAGCTGCATTGTTACATTCGGCAGTAAATTATTTTCAAATTCATTCTTTGTTAAATAGTGTTTCTAGCTTAAATTTTTCTAAATCTGATATTACAATATTGCTAAATTCTGATTTGCGAAATGTGTTTAATGATGAAGGAAAATTGGTTGAAAGTACTGTTAAAAAGATTTTAGAAAAAGCTAATTGTAGTCAAGATCAGTTTAATATTATTGCCAATGCAAATTTATTATCAAGAACTCCAGCAGTTGGAGCTTCTGGTGCTGTTTATGGTCTTTTAGTTGCGTTTGCCTTTATGTTTCCTAGTGCTGAATTGGCAATGTTGTTTATTCCAATTCCTATAAAAGCTAAGTATTTTGTACCTGGATTATTGATATTAGATTTAATTTTAGGATTTAAAGGAAGTTCTATTTTTGGTTCAACTAGTACTGGAGTTGCACATTTTGCTCATATTGGCGGTGCAATTACTGGTTTTATTATGATGTGGGTTTGGAAAAAAAATCAGTTTAATAACAAACGTTGGAATTAAAATGACAGTAATTCAAGATATAAAACTTCAATACAAAATTGGCGGAGTTCCTATTCGGCTAATTTTTTGGAATTTACTGTTTTTTATCATTCCCGAAATAATATTTGCACTATTAAAATTATTTACTTCTGCAATAAATTATTTATGGTTTGTAAGTTTATCCTCTAATGGTAATGATTTAATTTGGAAACCCTGGTCTATTGTTTCGTATGCTTTTTTTCATAATGGAGCTATACATTTACTATTAAACATGTTGATGTTGTTTTATGTAGGAAGGTTGTTTACTACATTTTTTACTCAAAAGCAACTGCTTGGAACTTATATTTTGAGTGCTGTTTTTTCAGGTTTTGTCTATATTGTTGGCTATTCTTTTCTTCCAGCATTAGTAGGTGTAAATGTAGAAATGGTTGGCGCATCTGGTGCAATAATGGCAATTTTATTTGCCACTGTAACTTATCAACCTTTTATGGATGTTAAACTTTTTGGAGTTTTTAAATTACCACTTTGGCAAATTGCATTTTTGTTTATTTTTATAGATTTGGTACAGTTGCCAATGAATAATACTGGCGGACACATTGCTCATTTAGCCGGAGCTTTATTTGGATTTATTTATATTAAACTTCTTTTTAAAGGAACCGATTTAAGTTTAATTATTACGAATATTATTGAATTTGTTGTTAATTTGTTTCATTCAAAGAAATCAAAACCATTTAAAAAAGTTCATGTTAATCCGAAAAAACCAATTATTAAAAGCCAGAGTAAAATTGTAACTAAAGACATAATACAACAACAAATAGATGATATTCTTGATAAAATTAGCCAATCAGGATATGATAGTTTAACAACTGATGAAAAAGAATTTTTGTTTAAGGCAGGGAAGTAAGTCATTAGTAATCAGTGTTCAGTTTTTAGTATTCAGTTTACAGTGTTAAATTTTAGGAATTGTTTTTTTTTGTATTATAATAATTAGAATCATATTAATAAATATTTAAGTTAAAAGAAATTAACTTTGCGACTTTGTGCCTTTGTGGCAAAATAATTTATGAAGAAACTTTCATGGTTTAATAAAGTTATGTTTTTTTTCAATATAGTGTTAACTGTATTGACGTTTCTTGCTTATGTTTTACCTTTCTTGGCTCCAAAATTTTTCCCTTTTCTGTCGGTTTTGACTTTAGTTTTACCGCTGTTTTTAGTTGTAAATGGCTTGTTTTTTCTTTATTGGATGTTGCAATTAAAACGCCAAATGGTTTTGTCTGGCATTGTATTAATATTAGGAATTACATTTGTAAATAAATTTTATAAATTTTCATCACACGAACAACCTCATGAAGCTCAAGATTTTATTGTAATGAGTTATAATGTTAGGTTGTTTAATCTTTTTCAATGGATTGAACGTGAGAATGTAAAAGACGAGATGAAAACTTTTATTGATGAGCAAAACCCTGATATATTGTGTATTCAAGAATATTCTGAAACTGCCAAAGTCGATTTAAGAGTTTACAAACATAAATTTATTTTTATGCAAGGAAAAAAAATTAAAACAGGTCAAGCAATTTTTTCTAAATATCCAATTATTGATAAAGGAAATATTGAGTTTCCAGAATCTGATAATTTAATTGTGTATGCCGATATTAGAAAAGGTAACGATACAATTCGTGTTTATAATATGCATTTACAATCTATAAAAATTTCACCAGATGTTAAAGAAATGCAAGCAAATGTTGAATTGATAGATCAAGAAAAATCAGAAATAGTTTTTAAAAGAATTGGTAAAGCATTTACAAAACAACAACTTCAAGCTGAAATTTTAATGAATCATAAAAAAGTATGTAACTATCCGATGATAATTTGTGGCGACATGAATAATAGTGCTTTTTCTTATGTTTACAGAAGTATAAAAGGCGATTTAAATGATTGCTTTGAAGAAGCTGGAAAAGGTTTTGGAGAAACTTATAGTTTTAAATATTATCCAGCTCGAATAGACTATATCTTTACTGACAAGTCAATTGTAGTTAAAAACTTTCAAAATTTTACTCAGTTTAAAAACTCCGATCATTTTCCAATTGTGGCTCGATTAAAAATGGAATAATTTTTATAACTCTTGTCTTTTCAAATAATCCATGGCAAATCGTCCTTCGTTGAAAAGAAAATCTAAAATACTTAGGTTATTAATAAAACCATGTTTTTCTCCAAATACTTGTGTATATGATTCTAGTATTGAAGTATCTTTTTTTCCGTTTGCCAAAGGCCTAAAATCTTGATAGTCTTTAACTTCATGAAAATATTCAGTGGTTTTTTTATAATCAAATTGTAATCCTAAACATTTGGCAACTATTGTCATTGCTTCAAAGTTTAAATCAATTAGAAATGTATGTTTTTTATCAAAAATTGGATAAATATCATCTTCAAAATATTCAAAAAATGGTGAACTTCTGTATGCAGCTTCGAGTGATTTAAAATGTTGTTTTTGCCAATTAAAATCAGTTTCAATTTTAATATCTCTTGTTTTTTGGTGTACTGTTTTACTATGCTTAACAGGAACATTTAATAATTGTAAACCATTTGGACTATAAATAAACATTCGGTTTCTATTGGTTTGTTTCTGAAAATTGTCATCAGTTTCAAATGTTATAGAATCGGCTTTAGCCATCGCAACATACTGACTTATGGATGGGAAATAGGTTGGATGAAGTAGAATTTTCATATTATAGATAGAAGTTATGGTTTTAAGTTTAACACTAAGTTTAAAACCATAAACTATTTTAAAAATTAAACATCTTTAGTAACTTTTCTTTTTTTCCAAAAATAGTCACCAATAAAATATAATGCTAGAAATCCTAAAAACCATTTAAAGTAAGAAACAGGTTCGCCTTTGCCATTTACTGTTGTAAATAATCTGCTCCAACGAATTTTCCAGTTTTTTATTCCGTCATTAATTCCTTCAATACTCATCCAAATAAATATTGGTTTTCCAACAATATGATTTTCTGGAACATAACCCCAATATCTAGAATCTTCTGAGCGATGACGATTATCACCCATCATCCAAAAATAATCTTGTTTGAAAGTATATGATGTTTCTTTTTTATCATCTATATAGATATCACTTCCTTTTATTTCTAATTTATTATTTTCATATACTGTAATTATTCTACTATATAAAGGTAAATTTTCTAAATTTATGGCAACAGATTTTCCTTGTTTAGGAATGTAAATTGGACCAAAATTATCTATATTCCAGTTTTTTGTATGTGGAAAAATTGTTTTGTCAATGTCTTTAGAAATAATTCTAGTTACTGATTTAATACCTGTTACTGATTTTAATTTTTCAACACTTGACATTGGTAAAGCACTAAAAAATAAAGTATCTCTTGTTTGATTTACACCATAAGCATCAGTAATATCTAGTTCTTTTATTATGTTTTCAAAATCGATTGGAGCTTTGGCATCATAAGCAATTTTATATGAAAATTGAGGTTTGGCTCTTTCTGGCAAAACTAGTTCTTTACCATTTACAAATACAATTCCATCTTTAATTGATAATGAATCGCCTGCAATTGCAACACAACGTTTTACATAGTTTGATTTTTTATCAATTGGTTTATCTGCTTTCATTCCGGATTTATCAAAAAATTTGTAAACCGTATCTACAGGCCAATTGAAAACTACAATATCATTATTTTTGATTTTTTCATATCCTGGAAATCTAAAATAAGGTAATTGAGGCCATTTTAAATAGGATTTTTTATGAATAAACGGAAGTGTATCGTGAACCATTGGTGCAGCAACAGCAGTCATTGGAGTTCTTGCACCGTAATTATATTTGCTAACAAAAAGAAAATCACCAACCAATAATGATTTTTCTAATGATGAAGTTGGAATTGTAAAAGGTTGAATAAAATAAGTGTGCACAAATGTAGCAACAATAATTGCAAATAGGAGTGAACCAACAGTATCTGAAACTGTGTTTGTTGGTTTTAAACTTCTGTCAGCAATGTAGTTAATGTCTTGAGTATAGTTGATATAATAAATATAGAAACCTAAAGTTATAACTCCTAAAAAAGTATCTAAAGTTGTGTTTTTACCAAAACTTCTTAAGGTTTCAACCCAAACAATTGGAAACATTAATAAGTTTATAACTGGAATAAATAATAAAAATGTCCACCATGTTGGTCGATTAATAATTTTCATCAATATTATTGAATTGTATAAAGGAATAAAAGCTTCCCAAGATTTTCTTCCAGCTTTTTCATACAATCTCCATGTTCCCAATCCGTGAATTAGTTGAACTCCTAGAAAAAAGATAAACCATTGATAAATGCTCATAATTTGTGTATTTGGTTATTGATATATTTGATATTCAGTAATTAGGTATTTATTAATTGGATATTTGTTTTTAGAATAATAAAATTAACAAACAACCGAATCTAATACATCTTTCATTGTAAAAACGCCTTTCTTGCCAATAATCCATTCTGCAGCAATTATAGATCCTATTGCAAATCCGTCACGGCTGTGTGCAGTGTGTTTTATTTCAATAGTATCAACATTTGATGTGTAAAAAACAGAATGTGTTCCTGGAACAGCATCTATTCTTTTAACATCAATAAATAAATCATCTGGCTTCGAATTTTCTATTGACCAATTTTTATGTTTTGTATGGTTTATAATTCCGTTTGCTAATGAAATTGCCGTTCCGCTGGGTTTGTCTAATTTATGTGTATGATGAATTTCTTCCATTGAAACTTGATATTGATTGAACTTCGACATCATTTTAGCCAAATAATCGTTCAATTCAAAAAACAAATTTACTCCCAAACTAAAGTTAGAACTATAGATAAAGGCACCTTTTTTTTCATTACAAAGTGTTACCATTTTTTCATAATTTTCTAGCCAACCAGTTGTTCCAGAAACTACAGGAACTCCACTATTTAAACATTCTGAAATGTTTTTAATTGCAGCATCAGGAACACTAAAATCTATAGCAACATCAGCTTCTTTTAATCCTTCAAAAGTTGATGAACTTGTTTTTTTTAATACTATTTCGTGACCTCTTTCAACAGCAATTCGTTCAATTACTTGACCCATTTTTCCGTATCCAAGAAGTGCTAATTTCATATTTATATTGGTTGCGAATAGTTTAAAATTGTTACAATTCAATTAGTTAATTAAATTTAAAAATTAAAACTTAGTGTTAGTGCTAAGTTGTGTTTATTATCTAATTCGTTTTGTTGTAAGTTTGGTTTAAGCGATAAGCTTTCGTTTACATTAAATTGCATCAAGTGTGCATCAATATTGGCATCTACAATATTTAAAATATATATTCCTGCAGTTATTAATAATGATAAATCACGGTTTTTTTGATAAAAACGTTGACCAGAAATTAAGCGATTATTGTCTAAATACTGTAAA
>JAYTPS010000240.1:0-4068 GCA_043747155.1 Flavobacterium sp.
ACATTGTGTAATCTTTTTGTGTGCGCTTTACATAGCGACTTGATTCATGTTTTTCCATTAGGACACTTTTTTGTGTATCGCTATTTCAGGACAAGACATACCTAAAATAAAAAAAACCACACTTTAAAATGCAGTTTTTTTTCTGTTTGTTGGCACACGGATTGCAAATCCGCGCTATCGTTGCGTTGACATATCCGGGCTATCTGGTTATAAATCCGCGCTATCGTTGCTTTTACATATCCGCGCTATCTGGGACTAATTGTTGATGTTATTGCTTTAGAAATAGAAAAGATATTTATTAAAACAATAAACCACTTCGATTTGAAGTGGTTTTATTTTTTACGTTTATTCTTATTAATCTTTAAATATTAAGTAATGATAAGTCCTCCCATACATCTACATAATTACCATTATCAGCAATCAATACTCTACATCCTGCTGGAAGACCTAAATAAGGTAGTATTGATGGACACCATTCCATTAAATGGACTAAATGTAATGGTTTAAAGAAATCTTCGTCTTCAGAATAATCTCCTGACCAAATATACCATCCTGTTGTATCGCCTTCAGCTGGATGTCTTAAAGCATGAATTGGTTCTATTCCTTCTTTTACATTTAGAGATATACCTACCTTAAGATGTAGACTAGACGGTTCAAATGTAAAACCGTATTTAGTACATATTTTTTTTTGAGTATCCTCTAAATTAGTTAACTGTTCTTTCATTTATTATAGCTTTCATTTCTTTTGAATATTTGCTCATCTCCGCTCCTTGTTTAGCAGAACAAGTGGTACATTGAGGTTGTACGGCATCTACTGAACGCATATTTTCTGTGTTAATTGTTCCTGTTTGATAATGTTCTTGTACTAATGGTGTTTTATGATCAGCAACCATTGGCTCGGATGTTCCTCCACAATTAACACAAGTCTCTCCTTGAACAGAAGCTCTTTGAGCTGGAATAGTGGCATTATTAGGTCGGCTATAAATCTCATTTGTTACAGGAGCTTGTGGTGAAGCATTTTCAGTTACTGTTGCTTTTCCTGTTCCTTTAGGTATACTTTTTACTAGTCCATCAGTGGCTAATATTGTTATACCTGCTGCTAATTGATTTCCATATGCTTTACCAGCTTCTTTATAATCGCCTTTAACCAAACTTTTTACTCCATTTATAGTATTTTCAAATTGACCAACAACCATGTTAATTGGATGGCTTTCAACTGCTAATTTTAAAGCTTCTTTTGGTGAAGAATAACCTTGTGCCAGTCTTGAAGGTGCGTTACTAATGGTATTTAAAGCATTTTTAGCATATCCAATGGCACCGCTACTAACTCCAGAAGCAAAACTCTTTATTTGATTCCAAGTTGGCCAAGGCCACATTCCGTCAGGATCTTGGAAGTAAATAGGATTATCAAAACAATAATTGTAAGGCGACCATCTACGACCTTGTTCAGCTAATGGATCCATCTGCCAAAAACGACCTATTGCTTGGTCATAAATTCTATTATCATAGTCGTAAACATTCAGTCCTAGTTCATCTTGGAACTCATTTCCTCCAAATTTATAATTCAATGCAGAATTAATTGAATTAATGTTATTATTATAACCATTATGTTTTAATCCAAAAGGATAAAAATTATTTTCTTCCAGTATTTCGGAATTAGTTATAAGACCATTATTATTTAAATCACCATAACTTAATCTTAAATTGCCTAAATGATCTTTAAATTGAAAAACATAGTTAAAATTGTTGTCTGCATATCCTTCGTTATGTGCAAAAAAATCTAAAGTAACTGCTGCTGCACCCACTTTTTTATATTGAAAACCATCTAGATAATCTGTTGTTGTAATTACTGATGATTGAGTTACAATTTTGGCTAACTTAATTCCATAACCATCATAAAGATATTGAATAAAATTAGTTGAACCAAAATTTATTTTTATTGGTAAATTTAAATGATTGTATGTAATTGATGTTATCCCTTTGTTAACATCAGTTATCATATTTCCATTAGCATCATAAGTATACTCAATAGGAAGATTTGCTCCGTCTATAAATCCGCTTATAGCTGTAGTAGGATTATCTGTTACTTTAATTAGTTTATTACTGTTAACATCATAATTATAAGTTAAGTCATCAATTTTAATTGGTGGCAAAATTGCTTCTGCATTTCCATTTCTAAATAAATTATTAATATTTCCATTTTTATCATAAACTATACGTTCATCGTATGACTGAATAATAGGATATGCATTAAGGGGTAGTTGATACACAGAATTGGTTAACCTATTTAGAGTATCATATTCGTAAGAATACTTTCTTAAAATATTGTCTGTTGCTGTTCGCCACTGTGTTTCGGATATATTACCATTATATAGTGGAATACTATAAAAACCAATATCTTCTAGAGGTGAACCTATATTATCTACATTATTGTAACTTATTTTAAAAGCAAATAAATCTAAAGGATCACTACCCTTTGTTAAATTACTGGTATTATTAATTCCTTTAAGCCAACCTCTTATATTATAGGTGTAATCTACTTTTTGCAAGGCATTTATTCCAGATACATCTGTACCACCAACGCTTTTTAATATCAATTGTCCCATTTCGTCATATTCGTTTTTACTCAATAATTGAATAGTTCCATCATTTATTTGATGAGTATGGGTAATTAATCTGTCTTGTGATGAATAGGTAAACGCTTCTTTTACTTTCAATAATGTTGCACTTGTTATTCTTTTATGTGTAGTAATAGAGTATATAACTTTTCCAATAAAATCAAATTTTGTATCAATTTGTGTATAACCTCCTAAATAGTTAACACTGTAAGTTCTAATTGCTCTTGCTTTAGAATCATAAAAAGTTGAAGTAACTACAGCTTTATTCAAAATGTCTGTTTCTGGCACTCTAACATAAGAACCTGTTTGTAAACCTTTTGGTTTAACAGTAAGATTATAAAAAACAGTTTGAGTTTCTACAGTTGTTGGTATTGCTGCAACTCCTGGAAAATTGTAATCATCATAATAATTGACACTTAATACATGAAAATTAGTTGTAGGTATAGCAACATTTGTATATCTAAAAGCAATTCCACCAATAGTGGTGTCGGTTGTTGTTGCTATTTTGGTTTCATTAAAATTTGAAGTAGCTGCATCTCTAATTGTTTGTAAATTTTTTCGTTCAGTACTGTTTATAATTGACATTTGCACCCATCCAGTATAAACAGTTCTGTTAAATGCATCATATTTTGTAATCATCCAGCCAGGTTTAGTTGGTGATGTAAAAGGTGAAAATACTGGGCCAGTTGCCACAACTCTATCTAATTTATCATAAACAATAAATTCCCATTGTTTTCCTGGCAGCTTTTTTTCTACCAATCTATTTCTAGTATCATATTTATGTTGATAACATAATCCGTCAAGAATAGCTGCTGTTATTGTTGCACTCGTGTTAACTAGAGGTGGCAATACATAAGTTAAGTTTCCATATTGATCATAAATATAGTAAGTGTCGTGTGCCACATCAAGATTGTAAGTTCTTTTTAATACAACTTTACCTTCTTTGTTTTTAAATTCTTCGGTGGTATTGTCCCTTCCAAATGTCCAATTTTCATCTTTAGTAACGGTTTTATTTAATTGGTTTGGTAAATAATTTAAGGTTCCGCTACTATTTATTAATGATATTGTAAATAATCCTTCTGACAAACTCCAAACAGCATTTGCAGTATATAATTTAACTCCGTCTAATGCTGTATTTGTTTGGTAGTCAAATCTTATTTCATGATTGCTTCCCATTGCCCAATTAATTACATTTCCAGGAGCAGATTGTTTAACAAGTCTATCTAATGGTGATAATTCTAATTGTGATTCAGAAAACGGATTAGTAGTGTTTTCATAGTAGGCAGTATTATACATTGCATTTAATTCAGATAATGCATTAGTTCTATAATCCATTGATGGTGTCAAAGCTATAGTGTACGGAAGATAATTCTTTGTTTTTCTTCCAAAGCTATCATATTGAATTGGAGTAACTATATCATAACCACTATTTGATTGTTTGTAAGCTACT
>JAYTPS010000241.1:0-2564 GCA_043747155.1 Flavobacterium sp.
TTTTCTTGGTTATTTGTTATATTTATAATAAATTTGATAATTAAAAAAATGATTATGGATATTGGTCAACGAATTAAAACATTAAGAGTTAAAAAAAAACTTGAACCAATAAGCATTGCTGAAATGCTTAATATTTCTATAAATACATACAGAAAATATGAAAGAAATGAATCTGCACCTGACTTAAACATGTTAGAAAAGATAGCAAAAATTCATGAAATATCTGTTGTTGATTTACTAAAAGATGATGGTATTAATTTTAACAATCACGAAAACAAAGATTGTAATATTAATAATCTTGTAATAAATCAACTTTCAGAAAGACTTATTGATCAACATGAAAAGATTATTATCGAAAAAAATATAAGAATTAAAGAAAAAGATGAAATTATTTTTGATTTAAAATTTACAATTAGCGAACTTAAAGAAGTTATTAAAAAGTTTAATTAATAAATTCCTAAAATTTTGTTTTTTGTAGTTTTAAACTTAGTGAAAGATTTAAAATTAAAAAACTACAACTCAGGTTTTTTTCTATTCTGTTTAATTTCAGATGTAGTAGCTTTTTCTTTTAATCGTTTTTCAATTACAGATTTTGGAATTTTTGTGGCTTTTCTAGGTTTTGGAATTAGTAAAGATTTTTCTATAATTTCTAGAAAACGTTTGGTAACGATAGATTTATTTTTAAGTTGGCTTCTGTCTTCATCACAATTTAAAATTAAAATTCCTTCTAATGTTAACTTTGATTTTAGCTTTTTTTGTGAGCGTTCTTTTTCTTCGTCAGAAAGTGAAAATGAATTTAATAAATCAAAAGTCAATACTACTTTAGACGAAACTTTATTCACGTTTTGTCCACCAGCACCAGAACTTCGTACTGCTTTGTAGTTTAACTCTGTTATGATTTTTTCTTTATCCATAATTTGCCACAAAGGCGCAAAGGCACTTAGTTTTTTTTGTAATTATTTCTTAATTTAGAGTATTATTTTTAATCTGGAGATTGATGTGCTGGTTTTAATAAATCGTTTACTGTTTTTACAGGATTGAATGTTATTAGTGGAACTTCTACAAAAATTGTTAGCCATTTTGCCATTGCACCATTCCATAATCCTGGTAATTCATATGCTTTTAATGGGTTTCCGTTTTTGTTTTTGTAAACAATAAAACCTGTGTTTTTATCAACAAACTGAAGCAAATCAAATTTTTGATTTTTATGATTTTTTATTCCACAAACTAAATCTACTGGATTAAAATGGGTTGCGCTTTCTAGTATTTTTTCTTGATCTGTTTCTACCTGAGAAGCTTCTATAATTTGTAAAAAAACGTTGCCTTTATTATCTCTTACCCAAAAAGGTCCGCCACCAGGTTCGCCTTCATTTTTTACCATTCCGCATACTCTTATTGGTCTGTTTAAAACATTTTGCAAATATTCTATTTTACTCTCTTTAGTATATTTAGAAAAATCTTCAATTACTGAAATGCTTAATTTGGAAGATAAGTAGTCAACAATTTCTATAATTTTTTCATTAGAAATTGAATTTTCATCTAATAGTTTTAAGAAATTAAAAATGGTGAGTTGTTGTTGCATTAAAATTCCAGCTAGTGCTTTTTTATATAATGCTATAACTTCAATATGATTTTGAATTACGTTATCAATGTTTTTAATAAATACAATATCGGCATTCAAATTATTAAGATTTTCTATCAGCGCACCATGACCGCCAGGACGAAAAACTAATTTATTGTTTTGATCTCTAAATGGATTTCCTTCTAAATCTAAAGCAACAACATCGGTTGATTTATCTTGATAGGAATAATTTACATTAATTTCAATATTATATTCGCGCTCAATTTTTAGTTTAACATTACTTATTATTTCCTCAAAATCCTTTTGGTGTTCTTGTGAAACTGTAAAATGCAAATTTGCTTTTTTATTGGCGGTTGCATAAAAAGCACATTCGTTTAAGTGTTCTTCAATTGCAGTTGCAGTATGGGTTTGATATTTATGAAATGGCAATACACCTTTAGGTTTATTTGCAAAATTAAAAAAGTTTTGAGAAAGCATTGTTTTTATAAATCCAAAATCTTTAGTATCAATTCCCCAAGAATTATAATCAGAAAAAGTTGATCTTGTTGTTTCTAAAACATCTTTATAAAAAGGAAATTTTTCTATAGCTACAAGAAAAACTGGTAAATTTTTATCTTTTTTTCTATTGATGTATGCGTTTATTGACTCTTCACCAAGTTTAAAATCGTTAAGAAATTCACTTAAAAACTTAAACATTCTACTTGCTGCTCCAGATGCTGGAACGAATTTCTTAAGTGTAAGATTTTTACTTTTTTCATCAAAATAATTAGCATGATATTGAGCTTCTTCTTTAGAAATTGACATTATTCCATCATTAATTATTGCTGGTCTTTCAAGATTTATTTTTGGAATTCCGTTTTTTAAAATTTGAAATTGATTTTCAAGGGTTTCAAGATTTATATTTCGATTATATATTTCAACAAAATCATACGAATTTAGCCCTAAATCTTTAGCTTTGGATAAATCTTGAACAATTTTTATG
>JAYTPS010000242.1:0-3296 GCA_043747155.1 Flavobacterium sp.
TATTTAATATAATTTCCTAATTGTTTTGAAATTTCTAAAACTTCATTTCTGTTTTCATAAAAATTTTCATCCGTAATAATTTCAATAGCTTGTAAAAAGTTGAACATATTTCTACTTTCGCCAGCAGAACCTTTAGAAAAATATAAGAATCTAACCAATTCTTTTTTAGTTTCTCTTTCAAAACCTTCGGCTATATTATTCGAAATTGATAAAGCTGCTCTTCTTAGTTGATCTCTTAACCCAAAATCAGACCTAATATTTTCATTTGTAGTTGTAAGTTTATAAACTTTTACACCAAATGCCAATGCTTTTTGGTAAACTTCCATTTCTTCAAATGAACTATATTTTGCCATATTTTTTGATTTTTATCGAAAATATTAAAAAAGCTAAAAATTCGAAAGCAAATTTAAATTCATAAAATTTAGTTTCTTCTTAGTTTTTTTGCTTTTTTAGATTCTTTTTGCTTTTTTAGATTTCTTTAAAGCGAAAAACTTTCTCCACAACCACAAGTTCTACTTGCATTTGGATTATTAAAAACAAATCCTTTTCCGTTTAATCCGCCAGAAAATTCTAAAATTGTTCCTGCAAGATAAAGGAAACTCTTTTTTTCTACAGCTATTTTCACATCATTATCTTCAAAAACTTTATCGTTTTCGCCTATTTCTTTATCAAATTTTAACTCATAAGACAAACCAGAACATCCACCGCTTTTTACGCCTACTCTTACATAGTCTTGGGCAACATCAAATCCGTCGTCATTCATCATGTCAACAATTTTTTTTCTAGCAATATCAGATACTTTGATCATAACTATTTATAATTTTTCTAAATAATATACAAATATACGGCAAAATATACTGTTTCTCATAATCTGTAACATTTTTATAACTTATGTTTGTATAGAATTTTATTATATTTACTAGCTTAAAAATCAACCAATGATAGAAATTAACAAAAAAGAAATCGCCGCAAAGCAAAAAAAACTTGATGATTGTAAAGTTTTTTTAAAATCTGAATTTATAGGAATTGATTCTATAATTGACGATTTGGTAAATTATCTTCAAATATGGTATTTAATTCCAGAAATTTTAACGCGTCCAGTAATTATAAATCTTTGGGGAATGACTGGTGTTGGAAAAACAGATTTAATAAGAAAAATGGTAAAATTTATTGATTATCAAGATAGATTTTCAGAAATTGAATTGAGCAATATTGACGAAAGTAATTGGAACAAAAGTGTTTCGCAAATTCTTCAAAATAATGAAATTAATGATGAAAAACCTGCTATAGTTTTATTTGACGAAATTCAACGTTTTAACACATTAGATCAAGAAGGAAAACCATTACCACAAACAAAATTTGTAGATTTTTGGGAATTATTAAGCGATGGCCGTTTGAGTAAAAAAGACCGATATGACTTTGATTACTACTTGCATACTTTTATGAGTAAGAAAAAAGATGCCATTAGAAGAAAATCTAAAGGCGAAGAAGTTGTAGATGATAATCCGTTTGTAAATGCTTGGGATGCTAAAAGTTTAAAAGCCAATTTGGGCATTGATAAAAACATTGATGAGCTTACCGATATGACTGAAGAGCAAATGATTGAGCTAATTATTCAATCCAAAAAGAAAAAGAAAATTTATGAACCAGTCAATCATAGCAAGACATTAATTATAGTTTCAGGAAATCTCGACGAAGCTTTTCAAATGTCCAACCAAACCAGTGAAGCAGATGTTGAAGCCGATATTTTTCACGCTTTTACCAAAAAAATAACTTTTGTAGATATTAAAAATGCACTTTCTAAAAAATTTAGACCAGAGCAAGTAGCTCGTTTTGGCAACATACATTTAATTTATAATTCCTTAAAAAGAAGCGATTTCGAAAAATTAATTACTACAGAAGTCAACAAAATTATTAAAGCTAGAAAAGCCGAATTTGGAATAGAATTAACAATTTCAAAAAAAATAAATACCTTAATTTACAATAATGGTGTTTTTCCTGTGCAAGGTGTTCGACCAGTTTTTAGTAGTATTATTGATATTTTAGAATCGTGTTTAAATAAATTTATTTTTACAGCAATTACAACAGATGAGAAAAAAATTACTATAGATTATAACGAAAAAGCGCAAGTGATTGAAGCTACTGTTGGCAAACAAAAAGTGGCACTTCCATACGTTGGCAGAATTGACAAAATAAGACAATCTAACGAAGAAAATGCCGTTGTAAATATTAGTGTTCATGAATGTGGTCATGCAGTTGTATATATGATTGTTACTGGTATGGCACCATTGCAATTAAAAAGTAAAATTGCGAGTAGTTATGCTGGCGGATTTACTTTTCCGCATCAAATACACGAAACCAAAGAAAGTATTGTAAATAAAATTAAAATTTATTTGGCTGGTGGCATTGCCGAAGAAATTATTTTTGGAAAACCAAATGCTAGTATTGGACGAAGTCATGATAGAGAACAAGCAACAGTTTTAGCAGCAGATTATATTAGAAAATATGGTTTTGACGATGAGTTTCACGCTGTTTACAATATTGACAATTATCCATATAAATTAGATATGAACGTAACCGATTTAGACATTGAAAAAATGATGGCACGATTGGTAGGAGAAACTAGAGAATTACTCACTCAAAACATAATTTTACTAAAAGACATTAGTAAAGATCTTGCAGAAAAAGGAAGTCTTGAAGCCAAAGAAATAGTTGATTTAGCAAAAAAACATAAACTTAAAATTGAAAGTAAAGCAGAAGGTTATCTTCATATTTTTGATTATAAAAATAAAATGTTAGAGTAAAAACAAAGCATTTTAAAGTATGATTTACAATGTTAAATTGAACAATTTTCATTAAATTTGTAGTATGACAGCATCTAAAAAACCAAATATTCCGGCATTCTTACTTTGGGAATACGATTTAAAAACCTTTAATTATGACAAGTCGTACAAAATTGTTATTGAAAGAGTTTTAGAAAGAGGAACGATGAATGATTGGAAAGAAATTGTAACTTATTATTCTAATGAAAAAATACTAGAAACCATTGAATGGTCAGCTCAACTTGAAGAAAGAGATAAAAATTTTAGTAAATTATTTTTAAAATCAGATTTTTTTTATGCTGTGTAAAGATCCTTTTATTATTGACCCAAAAACATTTTCATTAATTCAAGAATTACAATCATTAGAAATTTTTAAAGATTTTTATTTACTCATTTGGGAAATAACATGGGCGATTCGTCTAACCTCACCTATCTATACCTTTTCATGGCTGTTGCCATTATCATTCTAATGCT
>JAYTPS010000243.1:0-5544 GCA_043747155.1 Flavobacterium sp.
ATAACTACTACACTTTTTTTTTCGTGTAAACGTTATGAAGATAGTAGTGTTGATTCTAAAATTGATTCTTCTATAACTACTAATGTAAATGAAAATAAAAACGTTTTTGATTTTTTACCAACATCAACTAATAATGAAATTATTGTTCATGACAACTATACTTTATCTTATATAGATAAATATGAACAAGCAGAGTGGGTTGCTTATGAATTAAAGAAAAATGAACTAAATTTCAACAATAACAATTTTGAAAGACCATTTTTTATAGAAGATGATAAAGTAAAATCAGGTTCGGCAGATTGGAGAAATTATAAACGTTCTGGATATGACAAAGGCCATCTTTGTCCTGCTGGTGATAGAAAATTTTCTAAAAAAGCATTTGAAGAAACTTTTTATACTTCTAATATTTCGCCACAAAAACATGATTTTAATGAAGGTGTTTGGAACAGATTAGAACAAAAAGTTAGGTATTGGGCTTCAAAATATGATGGTCTATATGTAATTACAGGTGGAGTTTTTACTAATAACATGAAAACTATTGGAGATGAAGATGTTGCGGTTCCAAATTCATTTTATAAAGTACTTTTAGACACATCAAGAGAAGAGTATAAAATGATTGCTTTTTTAGTGTCACACCAAGATAGTGATGCACCTTTGTATCAATTTGTGATTTCTGTCGATGAATTAGAAAAAATGACTGGTATAGATTTTTTTCCTAAATTGGATGATACTCTAGAAATTGATTTAGAAAAAAGTAGCGATTATAAATCATGGAGTTTTTAGATTAAAACTACCATTCATTTACTTTATTAGCATCCATTTTTAAAAATATAAAAAGCAATATTGAAAAACCCCAAAGACTAGAACCGCCATACGAAAAGAATGGTAATGGAACGCCAATTGTAGGAAATATTCCAGCCACCATAGAAACATTTACAAAAAAGTGAATAAACAAAATTCCTGCAACACAATATCCATACACTCGGCTAAACTTTGTTTTTTGTCTTTCAGCAAGATAAACTATTCTTAAAATTAATATTGAAAATAATCCAATTACTAATATCGAACCAAAGAAACCCCATTCTTCTCCAACAGTTGTAAAGATATAATCGGTATGTTGCGCAGGTACAAAACCTCCTTTGGTTTGTGTTCCTTCTAGATATCCTTTTCCAAACCAACCACCAGAACCAATTGCAATTTCAGATTGATTAGTGTTGTAACCTATATCTTGCATATCTACTTCTTTTCCCAATACAATATTGAATCGATCACGATGGTGTTGTTTAAATACATTATTAAATACATAATTTACAGAAAATGAAAATCCAGATATCATAACCAAAAGTATGGCACTTGCAATTATATTTCTATCAACTATTCGGCTTCTAAAATAATTTATTGCTAGTACAATTACAGTAATACCAATAACAATAAACGGATTGCCTGTAACAAGTGTTAAAACAAATAAAAGTATAGCTATAAATCCTGTTAGTAAATACCAACCAGGCATGCCTTCTCTATATAAAACAATAAAGAAAACACAATAAATTAAGGCGCTTCCTGGATCTGGCTGTGGTAATATCAATATTACAGGAAGTAAAACGATTATAAGAACTTGAATTTGCCTGTTTACTTCTTTTAAATTTATTTGAACATCACTCATGTACTTTGCCAGAGCCAATGAAGTTGCAGCTTTAGCAAATTCTGAAGGTTGTAATGTAAAAGTTCCTATTGCATACCAACATCTTTGTCCAGCAATTGTTTTTCCAAATAGAAACAATCCGATTAAAGAAATTAAAGAAATTGCAAATATAATAATGGCATATTTTTCATAAAATTTTGCTTCTACAAATAACACAATAAATAGTAAAGGAATTGTAAATAAAATGAATAAAAACTGCTTGCCATATATTTGAGAAAATTCAAAAATAGATGTATCACCACTAACAGTTGATAGTGAGGAAGAATAAATATTAAGCCATCCCATAAATACTAATAAACAATAAATTATTATGCTTATCCAATCAATATTTTGGGAAATACTTTGATTTTTCATTTTAATTGGCTTTTAAAATACTGGAGCTATTTTCTTTTATTACAGTTTTTAGTTTTGCAATAGAATCTAATTTTCTTTTTACATTTATCAAACTGTCTTTATGTCTAGAGATACTATCTTGTTGCTTTCTAGGCAATAATTTATCGTATTGAGATTTTAAACTTCCGTTTAACATTCTTTTTTCAAAGTCTTGTCTAGTAATTTTTTTATTTAAATATTTTTCAATCATTAATGTTGTTATTGGTCCAGCCCAACGTGCACCCCAATATCCATTTTCTACAAATACTGCTATGGCTATTTTGGGATTGTCTTTAGGAGCAAATGCTACAAAAATAGAGTGATCTTGTAGTTTTATTCTTTTTCCGTTTATTACTGCAAAATTCTCAGCTGTTCCTGTTTTACCACAAATTTCTAAACCTGCAACTCCAAGTCCACCAGCTGTTCCTCCACGACCATATACAGCGTTCATACCTTCTACAATTGGATTAAAATATTTTCTGTCAATAGATGTTACGTGTTTGGTTGTAAAACGTTTATCAATTAATTTTCCTTCAATTTTTTTTACAATATGAGGCGTGTAATAATAACCACGATTTGCTATTGTAGCCATAAAATTTGCCAATTGCATTGGTGTCATTAAAACTTCACCTTGACCTATTGCATTTGATAAAATTGTTTTTCCATCCCATTTCCAACCATCATCAGCTTTATTGTATAATTTATTATACATTTTACCACTAGGAATACTTCCTTTTCTACCTGTGGGTAAATCATATCCCATAAAATCTCCAAGTCCAAAAGTTTTTAAATGTTTAGCCCAAACATCTACACCATAACCTTTGTCTTTAAATTTATTAATTGTTTTAATGTAGGAATTCGAAAAATAACTATTACACGACTGATAAATTGCTTTATGCAAGCGAACTGCACCACCACTACAGTGGCATTTCATAAACCTGCCTCGAGCATAACTAAAACCTCGTCTGCAATAAAAAGTAGTACTATCATTTATAACTCCTTCTTGTAGTGCCACTAAACCAGTAAGTATTTTAAAAGGTGATCCTGGAGGATATTGTGCCAATAATCCTCTGTCATATAGTGGTTTAGCAATAGAATCTCTAAATAATTTGGTGTAATTGGCTGAACGTTGTCTACCTACTAATGTTGAAGGATCATATGATGGTGCAGTAATTAGAGCCAAAATTTCGCCAGTTTTAGGTTCTATAGCAACAATTCCGCCACGTTTATTAATCATGAATTCTTCACCATATTTTTGTAACTCAGCATCAATGGTTAATGTTAAGTCTTGACCTTGTTTTGAAATTGTATCAAATTCACCTTCTTTATAGGAACCAATTTCTCTGTTAAATTTATCTTTTAAAAGATATTTTACACCTTTCTGACCTCTTAATATTTCTTCATAATTTTCTTCAACACCTTGTTTCCCAATTAAATCACCTCCAATATAATATGGATTTTTTTCAATTATTTTTTCATTTACTTGAGTAATAAAACCAAATACATTGGCACCATAAGTAACTTGATAATCTCTTAACGACCTTTTTTGAATATAGAAACCTTCAAATCTCCTTAATTTTTCCTGAAAACCAGCATATTCTAATTTATTTAATTGCGATAAAAAAACTGATGGAAGTTTTGGACTGTAAACTGTTGCTTTCTTTAATTTTTTTAAAAACTCTTCCTTAGTAATGGAAAGTAATTTGCAAAATTTTAGAGTGTCCATTTTTTTTACATCACGAGGTATTACCATGATATCATAAGATGGTTGATTTGCAACTAGTAATTCACCATTTCGATCAAATAAATATCCTCGTTCAGGATAAGTGTAATTAATTTTTATAGCATTGTTTTCAGATTTTAATTTTAAAGAATCATCAATTATTTGCAGATAAAAAAGACGTATCAATAACAGAGATGCTGAAATGATAACCAAAGCTGGAAGAAGAAGTTTTCTCATCGTTTATTTGGCTTAATTAAATAAATAATTAAAATGCTAATTAAGATTGTGAATATAGTGCTTATAAGTGTTCTTAAAATAATACTCCAAAAGTATTCAAAGGTAAAAATTTCTAAAATAAATAAAACAAGATGGTGAATTACAACGGATAAAAAAATAAATGAAAAACGTTCAGGAGTTAGAGAATCATTAAGTCTAACAGTTTGGTACTCATAACTTAATCCAAATGAAAATTTAAAAATTGAAGGTCTAAAATAGGCCAAAATCAAGCATGAAGCGGCATGAACACCACCAGAATTCATAAATAAATCCATTGTTAATCCTAGAAAAAAACTTGCAACTAATAACCCTAACTTATTACCGTTAACAGGATATAAAATTACGAAAAGTATGTAAGGAAACGGATTTATGTATCCCAAAAAATTAATATTATTGAAAATTGTAACTTGTACTGCAAGCAACAAAATAAATCGTGCAAGATTATATAATAATGCGCTATTCATCTATCTTGATTATTTTTTCTAAAGCTTTTATTTCTCTAGTGTCTTTGTTTCTAATAACGTAAACATATCCTAAACTCGTCATGTCATTAAATAATCTAACATCAAGAGTATAAAAATTAGTTTCATTATCAATATATACTTTATCTATTGTTCCAACATTTATGTTTTCTGGAAAAATTGTTGATTGTCCACCAGTTACTATTGTATCACCTTTTTTTACTGTTGCCAATCTTGGTACATCAGTTAGTTGAACAAATCCTGCATTTTTACCATTCCAAATAAGTGATCCAAAATGACCTGATTTTTTAATTTTTGCATTAATTGGAGCTTTTACATTCAAAATACTTAATACAGTTGCATAATTGGCAGATGTATTTTCTATAACACCAACAATGCCTAAGCTGTTTACAACGCCCATATCTTGTTTTAATCCTTGTCTATAACCTTTGTCAAGCGTTAAATAATTTTCGAAAACACTGTAGGAATTCTTAATTACTTTAGCAGTTATTAAATCAATTTTTCTAACACCACTTATGGTATCGTAAGGAACTTTGGTAGTGTCTTTTAAATTAAATAAAACGCTTTTTAATCTTGCATTTTCTTTAGCCAATTCATCATTTTGAATTTTCAAATTGAAATATTCTTCTACATTATTCATTTTTTCATAAACGCCACCAGACAAGAAATTGGCTGAGCTTATAACCTTACTTTTATGATATGAATGAGATTGAATAGTCAATGAAAGCGCTATAACCATAAGCAACAAAAACAGCATACGATAGCTGTTTTTAAATATAAAATTAAATATTTGTTGCATTTTTATTAAAGTTAGAAATCTTTAAATTATGGATTTATTTTATAAGAATACTTCTAAATTTTGGAATGTTTTTTAAAGCCATTCCAGTTCCTCTTACAACTGCTTTCAATGGATCTTCGGCAATATAAACTGGTAAATCTGTTTTTAAAGAAATACGTTTATCAAGACCACGAAGCATTGAACCACCACC